>CAMEWZ010000014.1 GCA_945946745.1 uncultured Clostridia bacterium
AAAAAGGAGGAACATCCCATGAAAACCAGAAAGTACCTGTCCCTGGCGCTGAGCCTACTACTGCTGTGCGGCCTGTTGGCCGGCTGCGGCAGCGCAAACAAAAGCTCCGTGGAAGCGCCCATGGAAATGGCCCAAGATTACGCCATGTCCGATCGGGAATACGCCGTAGCCGAAACCACCGCCGCCGGAGCTTTGGCGGACAATGGCGGCGCCGATTCCGCCGCCCTGCCGGAAAGCCGGAAATGGATCATCACCGTGAACCTGTCCGCCGAAACCGAGGATCTGGACGCCCTCACCGCCGCCCTGGAGCAGCAGATCGCGGACTTGCGCGGCTATGTGGAGGATCAGCACGTCTACAACGGCAGCGCCTATTCCAGCCGCCGCTACCGCAGCGCCAGTTGGACGGTGCGGATTCCGGCCCAGGATGTGGACAGCTTCACCCAGCAGATTTCGGGCCTTGCCAACGTCATCTCCAAGGAAAAGAGTCTGGAGGACGTGACATTGCGCTATGTGGCCACGGAAAGCCGCTTGACCGCCCTGGAAACCGAGGAAGCCCGGCTTCTGGAGCTGCTGGCTCAGGCGGACAATATGACCGACCTGCTGGAAATCGAGGAGCGGTTGACCGACGTGCGCTACGAACTGGAAAACACCGCCTCTCAGAAGCGGCTGTATGACAACCAGATCGACTACGCCACCATCTACTTAAGCATCCAGGAGGTTCAAGAATATACCCCTGTGGAAGAACCCACGCTGTGGGAGCGGATCAGCGGCGGATTTCTGGACAGCCTGAAGGGACTGGGAGAAGGGGCGGTAAACCTAATGGTGTGGCTCATCGTCGCCTCGCCGTACCTGGTTGTGCTGGCAGTGATCCTCTTCTGCCTGGTGCGCCTTGTCAAGCGCGTCCGCCGCAAACGGGCCAAGAAACAGCAGCCTAAGACGGAAAATCCGTAATCCCGAAAATCCCGCCACCGATTCGGTGGCGGGATTCAGACTGTCGAAAATCCCCCTTGGGGCTTTTCGACAGATTTTTTGCAGCCTGCTGCGCGCATAATTTGTTCGCCTCCGGCGAACAAATTATACACTTGCAGTCTGAGAAGTATTTTCCACCAGGTACACGCCCTGGTGGAAAATGGATTTGAATAGGTTTGCCGCAGAAGCGGCAAATTCTGCGAAGCTTTTTTGACACACTGAATCCCGCCACCGATTCGGTGGCGGGATTTCCCTATTGTTCTCGATAAACAGTAAGCGGCAGGATCACGGGCAGCGTCAGTATCACAGGATAGGCATACCGGAACTCCGCGTATACCGGTGTCCCCAGCCAAAGGCCCACAACCAGCACCAGAATTGGAATCGTCAGCAGGACTTCCTCCCGCTTTTTCAGTGCGTTTATCAAGCAGCATCCCAGCGTCGCCCACACATACAGGCCAATGCTGGTCAGCGGCTGCAAAATGGACAGCTTTTCCACGTACCGGAACAGCGCGGCAAAGGCTGACGCCACCAAATTGTTCCCATAGCAGGCCTCCAGGGCGTAGGCGGAGCTGCCCACACCCTTGGTGTAGATCCAGAAGAAATAGCCGCCGTTCCAGTAGCCCTTGGTTTCGTCGATCCAGGCCTTGGCGTAATCCGCCGGATACCGCAGGCCCAAGTTTACATAAAGCTTGAGATACTGGCCCCAATTCTCCCGAATCACCGGCACCTGGTCATACCGGAAGGTTTCAAATTTTACCGGATCCACCGTCAGCGGATCGTAGGCCTGCCCCAGCTTGTCTAGCCAGAAAATGTCCGACAGCAGCGCTGTTTCCTCCCCGGTCAGTTCCCTGCCCTCGGCCACCACCCGGGCAATCTGCTGCATGGGCACGGCAAAGGCCTCTACGAAGTTGGTGTCCCCAACTTCCAGCACCTCCAGCACCGGATTGAGCAGCGCCCAGCACACCGCCAGCACGCCGATCATCACCAGCAGCAGCTTTTTCTGCTTTTTCCACAGCAAAACAAGCATCACCACCGTCGTGACGGCGAAAGCATACCAGCCGTTGGTGCGCCACAGGGAAAACCCCGCCGCGCCCAGGACAAACACGCCGTAATTCCAGGCCCTGTGTTTGCCGGTTTCTTTCAGCAGCCGGTAAAGGGCCGTCACCAGCAGCAACGCCGCTCCGGCAAAGGGAATATCCTTCCACAGCGTCACGCTGTAGGCAATATTGTGGGGCATACAGGCATACAGGACATACACCAAAACCAACACCGGCCTGGGGATGCCCGCCTGGTACAGCGTCACCAGCGCATAGCCAAAGCACGCGGCCATAAACAAAATCTGGGCGCAGTGAAACAGCGCCACCGCGGCGTTCATATTGCCAAACAGCCGAAGACCCAGATCCACAAAGAGCTTCACCGTCACCGTATGCCAGAAGGGCATCACATTGTTGTAGGCCTCGTCCCCCATGAGCTGCTGGAGGGTGGTGATGGAGTCTGTGGTGAGCACGCCGGGATAGCGGGCAAAAAACAGAAACGCCAGGTCAATGGCGGCAATGGAGCCAAACACCAGGAAAAACACCCGCCCCGGGTGCAGCCTCGCCTTCGGCTCGACCCCAAATGGCAGCCGCGCCAGCATCCAGAGCAGAATCGGATGGGCAACGCACACGCCGCCAGCCAGGCAGCAGACCAGATCAAACAGGTTTTCCAGGGTGGAAAGCGGGGAAAACAGCTGGTAATTCGCCAGCGCCACCGCCAGAGAAAACAGACCCGACGCCACAGCCAGCGCCCACCTCCGGGAGGGCAACGCGCCCAACCGGGCAATATCTCCCAGGCACAGCAGCGCCAGGACCGCGCACAGCAGATACACACTGTAATAGGTATCCGTCCCAGCCAGCGGGGATAAAACCGTCAGCCAAATGAAGATCAGCAAGACTTGGAGCAGCACGCCTGCCCTGCTGGTTCGATGTTCCCAAAGTCGCATTGTATTCCCTCATTTTTCCGTTTATTTTTTATTATACTGTCTGTTCAACGGTGTGTCAAGAAACCGTGGGAAAACAATGACTTGCAGCAAAATTCACAATTCTGCCTTGTTTTTGCAAAATGGATGTGGTAAAATATGACAATCCAAACGGGAGGGATGTGATTTCGTGGAAATGCGGGAATTGACACTTTGGTCTGTCATGGCGCGGATTCTGGTGGCGTTTGTACTGGGCGGCGTTCTGGGCGTGGAGCGGGGGATGAAGCAGCGCCCGGCGGGTCTGAGAACTTATATGCTGGTGTGCGTAGGAGCCTGCGTGATTATGCTGACCAATCTGTACATCTACCAGGTTTTCGCGGTGGGCGATCCGGTGCGGATGGGCGCCCAGGTTGTCAGCGGCATCGGCTTTCTGGGAGCGGGCACCATCGTGGTAACGAAGCACAATCAGATTCGGGGACTGACCACCGCCGCCGGATTGTGGGCCGCCGCGGCCGTTGGGCTGGCGACTGGGGTTGGGTTTTACGAGGCTGCTATTGTGGGCGCGGGTGTGATTTTTGCCACGCTGACCGTTTTGACCTATCTGGACGACCGGATGCACCGGAAGACCCGGTATTTTGATGTGTATGTGACGCTGACGCCCACGGTGACCATGGGGACGCTGCTGAATTTTCTGCGGTGCAGCGTGCAGTCCGTGGAGGACATCCACCCGGACACCTCCATCCCGGGGGACGAAAACCGGCACTATTTTATGACCCTGGTCACCAAAAACCGGATCACCCCGGCAGAGTTGGCCGACAGCCTAAGCCTGTCCCGCCGGACGGACTTCTTGATCGATATTCTGTAGAAAAATACGAACCGCGCTCTGTCATTCTAACGGAGCGCGGCTGTTTGCTTTGCGGAAATCCAGCAGACAGGAAAAGGTTTTTGGATAGAATCCATAGGCAATTTTTTCGGGACAAAGGCGTCTGTTAACCGCCTGGGGTATGGCAAAATCACATAAAAAGAGTTAATATGGAAGAAGATATGTGATCCCCAGACGGTTAACAGGCGCCTTGGCAGGACGATGGGCGGCGCTGTGGGCCGCCCATCGTGCGCTTTTGGTGGAAACAGGTGTATTACTTGGCAGCCTTTGCTTCCTTCCAGGCAGCCATCTTCGCCCGGACATCGCCATTGATGTTCCAGATGAAGGTGAAGCAGAGCCAGGAGCACAGAGCCGCGATGATGGGGAAGCCAACCACCATCAGCTTGATACCGGTGATGGTAGAAGCGGCCTGGGGCAGACCGGCGGCAGTCAAGGCGGCATCATAGCCGATGGCCGCGATCAGAAGCACGGACAGGGAGTTGGAGATGGTGGAGCCAACCCGGCGGGACAGGGAGAAGAAGCCGTAGATGGTGCCCTCGTTGCGCTTGCCGGTAAGGTATTCGTTGTAGTCGATGGACTCAGCCACCAGGCCCCACTGCATCTGCACGGACGCTGCATGAGCATTCAGATCACCCTGCTGATGCAGTGGTACTCCCGGGGATTTGATACCCCCGCCAGGGAAATGGCTATGAAATACCTGCGCCTGCTGTATCTGCCCATGTTCCAGGCACCGGAAGAAGGAAAATAAAAAACGCGCCGTTCTGCGAAAGCAGAACGGCGCAGTCTTTATTAGGTTTTCCGAATGAATTTTTCCTTGCACCGGGGACAGGTGATGGAAATTTTGCCTTTGCCCCGGGGAACCCGCACCACTTGACGGCATTTGGGGCAGTCGAAATAGCGGTTCTGCCGATCCTTTAAACGGTTCCAGAATTGCAGAAAGCGGCGGTTTTCCTGGTAGCGCTTGTAGGTGTTCCGGGACAGGCTGCGGCAAATCGCCCAAATCATCAGCCCATAGCTGAGCACAAAGAACAGCATATTCAGCACCGGAACCCGAATCCACATGGACAGCAGGCTGACAAACAAGCCCGCGCACAAAATCACCATATTCAGTCGATCCGTGCCATAGCGCCCTGCCATAAAGCTTCGAAGGGCTGCGGACAGTTTTGCGGAGAACTGCCGAAACCAACCGCTGATTCTACTCATAAACGATCACCTTTGCCGGAAAAATGCTTTTCTCTATTATATTGCAAAATACGCCGAATGCAACCATGCCAAGGGAAAATTAACGGATTGTTTAAGATTTCATTAAGCAGGAAATTCCATTGGAATTCTCTTGGCGAATGGGCAAATATATGATATACTAGGTCGAAAGTACCTTTTGGCGCAAATGGGAAGGAGGCGAAGCCATGGAGGTTCTGGACGAACAGGAGGAATCGCAAACCCAAACGACGCAGATAGAGGAATCATATCCAGAGGAAGAAGAAATGCTCGCCGCCCTGCGCCGCCGCCGGAAAATCCGGCCGGAGCTGGTGATGGGGATCCTTGCGATTTTGGCGGCGGCGCTGCTGATTGTGTTGGCGGTGCTGTGCATCCCCTATTGGACGGCGGACGAGGATCCTGAGGCGCTGCCCCAATATCACCAGGAGGCCCGGGAGACCACGCCGGAGGAGCCGATCCTGGAGCCGACGGTGCCCGAAACAGAGCCGGAAAATCCCACCATTCCCCCGGAACGCAATCCCTATGACCGGTACGATTTTCAATACAACCGCAACAATTATCTGGTGCTGCAAAATATGACCAGCTCCCCCGGCGTGGATGTATCCGCGTTCCAGGGCAGCATCAACTGGAGCAAGGTTCGCGCCTCCGGCATCGAGTTTGCCATCATCCGCCTGGGCTATCGGGGCTATGGCAGCGGCAAGCTGGTGGAGGATGAATACGCCAAGCAGAATCTTTCCGGCGCCAAGGCGGCGGGACTGAAGATCGGCGCCTACTTCTTCTCCCAGGCGCTGAATACCAAAGAGGTGGACGAGGAGATTCAGTTCATGCTGAAGATTCTGGGGGATAAGTCCCTGGATATGCCCATCATTCTGGACTGGGAGATCCCCGCGGAGGATGCCCGTACCGCCGGAAAGATGGACGCCCGGAGTCTGACGGATATCCAGCTGCATTTCTGCCAGGTGATGACGGAAAAGGGCTACAAGCCCATGGTGTATTTCAACTGGCACCAGTCGGAGAACCTGTACTACCTAAGCGAGCTGGAGGACTATCCCTTCTGGCTGGCGCTGTACCAGGATCGGATGACCTACCCCTGGCGGGTAGAAATGTGGCAGTATTCCGACAAAGGCACCGTCCCCGGCATCAACGGCCCGGTGGATCTGAATGTATATATGCCCAACTAACAGAACCCGGATGGCAGATGCCATCCGGGTTCTTGCGCTGATTCGAAAAAGCGGGGTCTTGGCTCCCCCTCTGGGGGAGCTGCCGAAGGCTGAGAGGGTGACTTATAGCAATCCTACCATCCGTTTCACCCGAAGATGTAACGACTACCACCCGGCTTGGGTATGCATTCGCTGCGAATTCATTGCTTAAGCTTTGCACGGTTCCTTTGCCGCCCAGCTTAGGCCCCTGGGGTAGAAGAAGCGCAGCTTTTCCTTTGCCAGGGAGATGTCTATGGTGGTGGCGGTGCGCAGCTCGCCGTCCAGGTTGATGGCGGTGGGCTTGTCGCAGAGAATGCGGACATGGTCGGTGGGGATATGGCGAATCAGCTGGCTCAGCTCCCGATAGCGGCCGTTTTTGTACTTGCCGATGACGGCGGGCACCTGTAGGCGGCTGACCTTTTTCACCAGCAGCACATCCAAAACGCCGTCGGCAGGGTCGGCCTCGGGAACGGGGTTGAAGCCGCCGCCGTAGAACCGTCCGTTGCACACGCACACGAAGGTCTGCTCGTCATCGATCCGCTCCCCATTGATCTCCACGATGTAATGCTCCGCGATGCCCCGAACCACATTCACCACCGTGGAGGCGGCGTAAGCCCGGAATCCCTGGAGCAGGGGGATCCGCTTGTACCGGGCCACATCGGTGCCGATTCGGGCGTCCAGCCCTACGGAGCAAATGTTCAAGGCGTAATCGTCGTTGCAGCGGATCAGATCGAAGGTAGCCTCCTGGGCGTCCAGCAGCCGCTCCAGACTGGCGAAAGCCTTGGGTTCGTCAAAAATCCGTACAAAATCATTGCCGCTGCCGCCGGCCAGCACACTGACTGCCGCGTTCGCAAAGCCGGCGGCCCCTGCCGCCACTTCATTGAGGGTTCCGTCGCCGCCGCAGGCGTAGATCCGATAGGTTTCCCCGGTTAACGCCGCCTCCCGGGCCAGGCGGCGGCATTCGCCGGGAGCGGCGGACACTTCGATCCGGTAGTCCAGCCCCCGTTTTCCACAGGCTGCCTGGATGGCGGCGGTATACTCCGCCGTCCGATCCCGGCTCCCAGCCGCCGGGTTGATGAGGAATAGGTGTTTCATAGATCTTCCTTCTTTTCTTCCTACGTTCTCTTGCTTTCCGTGTACATATAGTAGTCGCACTTAATCATGCCGTTGTAGAGCTTGCGCTTTTTGGTCGCCCGGCGGCCGAAATAGTGCTCGAATTCCGGCTCGGAGGTGATGATGAATTTGTTCCAGCCGTCGGCATACTTGAGGTGCCGTCCCAGGGCGGCGTAAAGCCGCTGGGCGCTTTGCTGCTCCATCATCCGCTGGCCATAGGGCGGATTGCAGATCAGAATGCCGCTGTCCGAGGGCAGGCTCATTTTGGTGGCGTCCCCGTCCTTGAACTGGATCACATCCCCCACCCCGGCCTTCCGGGCGTTGGCCATGGACAGGGATACGCACTTGGGATCGTTGTCGGAGCCCAGGATCCGGTAATTGCCGTGAAACTCCTTATCCTTGGCTTCCGTGCGGACATCGCCCCAAATCTGCTTATCCGCCCAGGCAAAGGCCTCCGCCGCGAACCGGCGGTTCTTCCCCGGGGCGATGTTCCGGGCGATGAGGGCCGCCTCAATGGGAATGGTTCCGGAACCGCAGAAGGGATCCCACACAAAGTCCCTGCCCCGGTAGCGGGTCAGCGCCACCATAGCGGCAGCCAGGGTCTCCCGCAGAGGGGCGTCGTTGCCCACAGCCCGGTAGCCCCGCTTGTGCAGTCCCGGGCCGGTGGTGTCCAGGTAGAGCTGAACCCGGTCATTCATAATGGAAAACTGCAGCTGGTACTTTGCCCCGGTTTCCGGCAGCCAGGTTACGCCGTATTGTTCCCCCAGACGCTTGGAAGCCGCCTTTTTCACAATGGCCTGGCAGTCCGGTACGCTCATAAGCTGGCTGTTTAGGCAATGGCCCTTCACCGGGAAACTGCCGTCTTTGGGGATGAAATCCTCCAGATGGGCGTGGTACACCCCCTGGAACAGTTCCTCAAAGGTTTTGGCGGGGAAATCCGCCAGCACCAGCAGCACCCGCTCGCCGGTGCGCAGGCACACGTTGGCTTTCGCCATGGCCCGCTGGTCTCCGGAAAACAGAACCCGGCCATTTTCCACCCGGACATTCTCCAGATCCAGCCGCCGCAGCTCGTCTCCGGCAATGCCCTCCAGCCCAAACAGACAGGGGACAGAATATTCGTAAGTTGACATAAAACCTCCGTTTCTGAAACCTTCCCCCTGGGGGGAAGGTGCCCCCGCAGGGGGCGGATGAGGGGCATCCCCCTCGGATGCATAAGCCGTAAAATGTGTCCAGCGATCTGCTTGCTCAATAGCAAGAATACGCCGGTAAACTTCTTGATCAATTTGATCACAGACCTCTCGCAAATGGGTTTGGATGTCCGCATTGGAAAAACGCAGTATTTTCAAGCCGCGCTGTTCCAGATAGGCAGTACGTTGGGCATCCTTCTCCATACCTTCAGGACTGTAATGCTGAGAACCATCCAATTCCAGCACCAGTTTCGCTCTGGCGCAATAAAAATCTACGATATATGGCGTAAAGACAAACTGACGGCGAAATTGCACAGGATGACGGCGTAAAAATTGATACCAGAGTGTGTTTTCTTCTGGTGTGGCATTGACACGTAAGTTTTGAGATAAGTGGGTCATGTGCTTATCTTGTTCCGTATTTCCCATATGAAAACGCGCCTTCCCTCATCCGTCACGGCTTCGCCGTGCCACCTTCCCCCAGGGGGGAAGGTTTTACGGAATGATCTTTTTCGCTTTGATATAGCGCTCCTCCTCGGAGAACACGCAGCCGCAGTATTTCTGCATGTAGAAGCCATGCTCCCGGGCGAAGGCCTGGCCCTCCTTAAAATAGGGCCGGAAATCCCGGTAGAGGAACGCAACCCCATACTCCGCCGCCGCACGCTCCGCAGTTTCCTTCATCAACTCGTGGTTCTGGTAGGGGCTGATGAACAAGCTGGATGTGAAATTGTCAAAGCCTCCCTCCGCCGCCTGCCGGGCGGCTTCATAGAGACGCATTTCGTAGCACTTGACACAGCGGTGGGCGATGTCATCCGCCACAGCCCGGACGAAGGGCCGCAGGGCGTAGTCGTTTTTCAGAATTAGGGGCAGCTCGATCTCGGCGGCGTAGGCCTCCAGGCAGTTGCGCCTGGCCCGGTATTCCGTAACCGGGTGGATATTGGGATTATACCACAGCCCCGTGACCTCATACCCATCGGTGCGGAGAATGTCAATGGGCCGGTTGGCGCAGGGAGCGCAGCAGATGTGAAGCAAGGTTTTCATAAATGCCTCCAAAAATTCGGTCAAGAGCCGGACGGTTCCTGTTTTTCCGCGTTCAGCGCGTCCACCACAATGTCCGGGTAGGGGTTTGCGATGACGGTTTTGTAGGTGTGGTAGATCACCATGCCGGGCTTGCCGTTGGGGATTTTCTTCACCTGCTTCACCGCTGTCACATCCACGGGGATGTTCTGGCCGCTGCCGCCCTCGGAGTAGTAGGCCGCCAGCTGAGCGGCCTGGGTCACGGTGTTGTCCGGCGGGGTGGTGCCACCGCAGGAGATGATCACGTGGGAGCCGTGGATTTTGCTGGCATGGCACCAGATATCGTCCTTCCGGGCCAGGCGGAAGGTCAGCTCCTCGTTCTGCCGGTTGTTCCGGCCCACGTAGATGGGATAGCCGTCGGTGGATTCAAAGCGCATAGGAGCCAATTTCCCCTGCTTCATCCGCTTTTTCCCCGGGTCGGAGCGGAGATATCCACCATCCTGCAATTCTCGGCGGATCTCCTCCAGTTCCGCCTCGGTCTGGGCCCGGTTCAGTTCCTCCAGCACGCTTTGCAGGTAGCTCAGTTCCGTTTGGCCCAGTTCGATCTGATGGGTCAGCTCCTTCTCCGCGTTTTTCATCCGGGCGTAGTCCTTGTAGAATTTCGCGGCATTTTGCTGGGGGGACAGGATGGGGGACAGGGGAATGTCAATTTCTCCCATATTTTCGTCGTAAAAATCCTGGCAGCGCACTGTGGTTTGCCCCTTCACCACCCGGTGGAGGTTTGCGGTGAGGATGTCTCCCAACTGCCGCAGCCGCTCCCGGTCATAGGTGGCCAGCAGCTCCTTTTCCTGGATGGCCAGCTTCTTTGTCAAGCGGGCGCACAGGTTTTGCACGGTTTTCCGCACCGCCTGGCCCTTCTGGCGCATGGCATCCTTCCGATCCCGGACGGTGTAGTACATGTCCAGCAGCGCCCCAAAGGACTCCGCCTGCCGACAGGAACCGTACTGCCGGATGGGGCAGAAGGCAAACTGCTTGGGGGTGCCGTCGGGCAGGGCATAGAAATAGGGGGCCGGGTGGTTCAGATGCTCTCCAAAGAACAGCGCCAGCTTCTCCCCGACAGCGTCCACATTACAGGTACTGATTCGGGCGTCTGTGCTTCCGGCGGCGAACAGCGCCGCCTCCCGGCACACCAGAGGAGACAGGCCGCCCAGGGTGTCCATGAGCCGATCCGCCAGCACATCCGCCCCGGGCCGGGCCAACAGATCTGGAAAATCCCCGAATTCCAAAGGATTTTCCTTGGCCACCGGCTCCGGCTCCTGGTAAAGGAGTCCCGGCAGGGCAGGGCGCTTGGCGCTTTCGTCCAGGCCAATGCGGCGCAGGCAGTCCAAAATCCGCCCCTCGGGGGACAGCAGATACAGATTGCAGGTTCTGCCCATCAGTTCTGCCACCAGCCGCTTCTGCACCGGAAACCCCATTTCATCGGTACAGTCAAAGGCAAAGGTGGCGGCCCGCTCCATGGGGGGCTGGGTGATCTCCGTCAGCTTCGCTCCCAGCAGGTGCTTGCGCAGCAGCATACAGAACATAGGCGGCTCCGCCGGATTTTCCGGGGAGGCGGCGGTCAGGTGCAGCCGGGGGGCGGTGGGATTGGCAGCAAACAGCAGCTTTTCCCGGCCTTCCCGGCAGCGCAGGTGCAAAATCAAGGTGTCCCGGCTGGGCTGGTGAATCTTGTCCACCCGGGCGCCGATGCAGCGGGAGCGAACCTCGTCCAGCACGGCGGTCAAAAAATACGCGTCAAAAGCCATACAAAACTCCAAACCTTCCAATCATGACAATTCCATTACGCGCCGGAACAGTTCGTTTAGCCGCTCCGTCTGGCCCGCCAGGTACAGCGCCCCAAACAGGGCCTCCAGGCCGGTGGCCTTGGCGTACTCCGCAGGGGTGGCGGACTTGGGCACGGCGTGGACGTGGGCGTTTTTCCCCCGGCGGTAGTAAGCAAGCTCCTCCTCCGTCAGCAGGGGCAGCAGCTTGTCCACGAACTTGGCCTGGGAGGTGGCCTTCACCATATTTATGGTGTCCCGGTGGAGCCGATCCACGGTTTTCTCTCCCTGGGCGCACAGGTAAGCCCGGCAGAGGATCTCAAACACGCAGTCCCCCATATGGGCCAGGCCCAAATTGGAAATGGCGTCGATCTCCTGCCGGCTTAAATTCATTTTGAAATAATTTTCCATAGTTTCCCCCGATTGACCAGAAATTGGGCGCACAGCCCGGTGAACAATCCGGTGACGATGCTGATGGCGATCATCACCGGCAGGTAAAACGCCAGAGAAGGCGTCCCGGTGAGCAGAATCGCCATGGCCATCTGCCCGATGGAATGGGCCACCGCTCCCAGGCAGCCCGCCACCCAGAGCTGCTTGTTTGTCAGAATTTTCCGCAGCAAAATGGTCACGCCGATGGCGCAGAAGCCTCCGGCGGCGGAATAAAAAATGGTGCTGAAATTCCCCGCGAATACCGCCCCTAGAAAAATCCGGACGAACAGCACCGCCGCCCCCTCCCAGGGGCCAAGGGTGAACACGGTGAACACCGTCACAATATTGGCAAGCCCTAGCTTCACGCCGGGGATGGGCACCAGCGCCGGAATCTGGGCCTCCACCATGAAAATCGTCAGAGCAATGGCGGAAAGCAGCGCCAGAAGGGTCAATTTTTTGGTTTTCACGGCAATGCCCCCTTTTTTACCTCCATATCATACCAAACTCCGGGCTTCTTGTAAAGCCGGAAAAGAGATGCTTTCCGGGGCTGCCCGAAAAAACGAAAAAAACCACTTGACTCTCCCCTTAAGGGGAGATGATACAATCCTCCCTGTCAAGAAAATAAGGAGGATTTTGATATGCGAGAACCATCTATCCGGGTCAAGAACCTGACAAAAGCCTTTCACGGCCGCACGGTCGTGGATGACCTGTCCTTCGATGTGGAAAAAGGCCAGGTCTTTGGGCTGCTGGGGCACAACGGAGCAGGCAAAAGCACCACCATCGACCTAATCTTGGGCTTGAAGGCCCCAGATGGGGGCAGCGCGAAGATTCTGGGAATGGACGCCGCCAAAAACAGGAAACAGGTGTTTAAGCGCGTGGGCGTACAGCTTCAGCATACCCAGTATCAAAGTAACATCACCGTAGAAGAAGCGTGTATCGAGTACGCTTCTCTGTATGCCGCCCCGGCAGACTATCCGCAGCTGCTGGAGGGGTTTGGACTCGGCACACTCAGAAAGAGCTTTGTGTCCAAGCTCTCCGGCGGGGAGCGGCAGAAGCTTTCCGTTGTTCTGGCGCTGATCGGCAACCCGGAGATCGTCTTTCTGGACGAGTTGACCACCGGACTGGATGTGGTGGCGAGGCGGGAGGTATGGCGAACTCTGAAGCAGCTGAAGAATCAAGGCCTTACCATCTTCCTGACCACCCATTATATGGAGGAGGCGGAAGCCCTTTGCGACCGGGTGTGCATCATAAAGTCAGGGAAAAAGATCACGGAAGGCACCATCGAGGAAACCATCGCAGCTTCGGGCCAAAAGAATCTGGAGGACGCGTATTTGTTCTTTATGGGAGAGGAGGAACTGTTATGAAACGGTTTTGGAGGATGTATTGGGTGGAGCAGAAGATGTTCTTTCGCTCGCCGGATGTGATTTTGTTTAACCTAACCATGCCGCTGGTGACGTTGATTTTGATCGCCATCATCGCCGGAAATCAGAATGCGGCAGATTCCGGGCTGACCTATTTGCAGAGCGCCTATGTGGCGCTTTCCACCGTGGGAATCTGCTGCAGCGCGTTTATGAGCATCCCCATCACCATTGTGGAGTGCCGGTCTCGGGGGATTCTGCGGCGGATGTATTGCAGCCCCTGTTCCCCTGCTAGACTTTTATCCTGTGATACCATTTGCAGCGGTGTGATGGCGGCGCTTTCCACGCTGCTTCTGACCATTGCGGCGGTGGTTTTCTTCGGCTACCGGATGCGGGGGAATGTGCTTGCCTATCTGGCTGCATGGCTGCTGACCATGCTCTCCATGTTCTCCATCGGCCTTATGGTAGCCAGCCTCTGCCGCACCACAAAATCCATGAATGTGGCCACAAGCCTGCTGTATTTTCCCATGCTGCTGTTCTCCGGGACCACGATTCCGGCGGAGGTTTTTCCGGCATGGTTCCGGGGCGTGGCGAGATGGATGCCCCTGGGGGTGGGAATTGACCTGTTGAAATCAGTGTCCATGGGATGCTATAATAAAATCCTCGTTCCGGTGATGATCTTAATCGCCATCACCATCCTTTGCGGCACGGTCGCTGTCAAAACATTCAGATGGGAGTAACGCTATGCAGATGAAGCAAGCCCACAAGCCCTGCGAAGAAAAAACAGGCGATACCCTCTATAAAATCGGCATGTTCGCGGCCATGAATCACGTCACCGTCAAAACCCTGCGCTTTTACGAGGAACAGGGTCTGCTGATACCGGCGTGTATCAACCAGGAGAACGGCTACCGGTACTATACCCTTTCCCAAATGGCTGTGCTCCACCAGATCACCGCTTTGAAACGGGCGGGCTTTACCCTGGAGGAAATTGCCCGGATCCATTCCGGCGCCGATGAGCAGGCGGTGCTGCGGAAGAAAAAGTCGGAGCTGCTGGCAAAAATCGCCGATTTGACACGGCAGATTGCCGTGGTGGACGGCTATCTTTCCGAACAGAAGACCAGCCTTTCCGCTCCCGTCCTGGTAAAAACCATTCCCGAAACCACCGTGGCCGCCATGAAAACAAGAATCGAATCTTACGACAGCCTGTTTGACGTGATGCCGAAAATGGGGGCGCTGATGGAAAAGGCAGGCTGTACCTGTGCGCTCCCGGAATACTGCTTTACCAAGTATCTGGAACCGGGATATAAAGAGGAGGACATTCTCGTGGAGACCTGCGAAGCGGTCACCGAGGCCAAGGAGGAAACCAGCGGGCTGTATTTTAAAACCCTGCCCGAAATCCAGGCGGCCTGTGTGTTTCACCGGGGTTCCTATGGCACGCTGTCGGAATCCTATGAAGGGATTTTGAAGTATCTCGAAGAAAACGGATATGAAATCGCCGGAGATATCCGGGAAAGCTATATCGATGGGGTCTGGAATCAAGAGGATGAAAGCGGATGGCTGACAGAAATACAGATTCCAGTCAGAAAAAAGTCAGAGTAATGGAAGCAGAAACACATATGCTTGGTGAAGATAGCTGCCTCATACGGCGATGAACCAACCTTTGGCAAGAGGCAAGCCGTGCCCCCTAACCCGATTCCCTTGGGAAGCAGGTTAGGGGGCTGTGCTGTTCTAGGGCAACTCCGCACAATGGGAGCTGCGGGCTTCGGCGGTTCTTTTGACCCATCCGCGCAGTTCTGAAAATGGGAAATACACAAAGTATTCCCGCATTTCCAGAACTTTCGGCTGGGCCAAAATCCCTCGCCGAATCGCCTTGCCCCATTATGCGGTGTTGCCCTAGGGCGACACCGCACAATGGGAGCTGCGGACTTCGGCGGTTCGTTTGACCCATCCGCGCGGCGCACGGAAAGGCGCATGGGTATGGATAGGAGAAAGTACTTGACAAATCAGAAAGAACGCAATATACTTATCTTAAGTAATTACATTAGATAACTAACAGAAAGGAGATTACCATGACACCGGATAAAATAAAGAAAATGATGGATGCCTGCTATCTGGCAAAGCGCATCCGGGACATGCTCCCGAAGCTGCCGGACGGTGTGGCGCCTTCTTATATCCAGTATCTGGACATCATTCGCAAGCTGGAGCTGGAAGGCATCCAGGTAAAGGTCAGCGATATCAGCAACGCACTGGAAATTCCAAGGCCGGGTGTTACCAAAACCGTAAAGGAGATGGAAGAAAAGGGGTACTTGAAGAAGCTTTCCTCGGAAGGGGATGGCCGCGTTACGGTTATCACCATTACGGAAAAAGGGGAAAAGCTGTCCGACAAATTTGACAGGCAATATTACGGGGAGCTTTCCAAGTATATGGACAGCATTTCCGATGCGGATGCCGATGGCATGATTCAAACCATTCAATCCTTTTATCAGATTATTCGGGAGATGAGAATTGACCTTGAATGACCTAAAAACAGATTTTACGCAAGGAAGCATCGTAAAAAAGCTGGTGCCCTTTATGATGCCGATTCTCGGGGCATTGGTGCTCCAGGCTGCTTATGGGGCGGTGGATTTGCTTGTCGTGGGGAGATTCGGAACCACCTCCGGTCTGTCTGCGGTATCCACCGGCAGCCAGATACTCAATCTTGTGACCTTTGTGCTGACACAACTGGCAATGGGAATCACGGTCCCGATTGCACGGTATATCGGGCAGCGAAAGTTCGAATGGATCGGCTCTCTCATTGGCGGGTCGGTGGTTGTGTTTGCGATCATTTCGGCAGTCCTGCTTGTTGGCATGGTTGGATTTGCGCATCCACTGGCGGTTCTGATGCAGGCGCCGGAGGAAGCGGTCGGCCTCACGGCGGTATACGTGCGAATTTGCGGCGGTGGAATCTTCTTTATTGTTGCCTACAACCTGCTTTCCGCAATTTTCAGAGGCTTGGGGGATAGCAAATCCCCGCTGATTTTTGTGGCAATTGCGTGCGGGATTAATATCATAGGCGATTTGATCCTGGTGGCAGGCCTGCATCTGGATGCGGCAGGCGCGGCTATGGCAACCGTCCTGGCACAAGCGCTCAGCGTGGTTTTTGCGCTGCTGCTGCTCATGAAACGGAAACTGCCCTTCCGGATCACAAAAGCGGATTTTAAGCTGAATCCGCAGTGTTGGCGGCTGCTGCATATTGGACTGCCTCTGGCACTTCAAGAGTTTTTGACACAGGCTTCTTTTCTGGCGCTTTGCGCGTTTGTCAACCGGCTTGGTTTGGAAGCGTCCTCCGGATACGGCGTGGCATGTAAGCTGGTCAGTTTTGCCATGCTCATTCCCAGCTCCCTTATGCAGTCCATGGCGTCCTTTGTTTCCCAGAATGTCGGTGCAGGACAGGAGAAACGAGCGCGCAAGGCGATGGGGATTGGAATTGGCATTGGGGTGACAATCGGAAGCCTTGTTTTTACGCTGATCCTCTTCAAGGGAGATTTGCTCACAGGCTTGTTTACGTCAGATCCGACTGTGATTCAAAATGGATTTGCTTATCTGAAAGGCTTTGCGCCCGAAACGATCGTTACGGCGGTGCTGTTCAGCATGGTGGGCTACTTTAATGGGCATGGCAAGACGCTGTGGGTTATGATACAGGGCCTGGTGCAAACGCTGCTGGTTCGCCTGCCGCTGGCATATGTAATGAGTATCCAGCCGAATGCGAGCTTAACCAGAATTGGCCTATCAGCCCCTGCTGCCATCCTATTCGGAATCCTCCTAAACCTTGCGTTCTATGTTTGGTCAAACCGTCAAACGGCGGATCGCGCCAACGCTCCCGAGAAAATAAGATAACGCATGGTATAACAAATAGCCACGTCATCTATCGACTTTTTGCCCCCTTCCATGGTATAATACCTGTCATGAGCCATGGAAGGGGGCGTTTTTATGCCAAATCAAGTAAAAAAGGTGCCATGCTGTTTGGACCTGCTGGCCCATGTGTGAGCGAGTAGAGGAGTACCACATTTTTATAGCCCTGAGAAGTT
>CAMEWZ010000015.1 GCA_945946745.1 uncultured Clostridia bacterium
CTCCTCAAGGAGAAGCCTTGGACGCTGTAAGCGCCAGTGGGATAAACACCAATTTTTCCCACTGCTGCGTCAGCCCGATAAGCGTTTCCTTTTATTGAGAAATCGTATGAAAAGGAAGGGAATCCATGGAAAAAATCAGAATTGAAACCCGGAACGTATCCATAGAGTTTCCCGGTGTAAAAGCGCTCTCAGACATCAATTTCTCCATTGAAACGGGAGATGTGCGGGCGGTGGTGGGCGCCAACGGCGCGGGAAAATCCACGCTGATGAAGGTGCTGGCAGGCGCGAATCCCGGCTACACCGGGCAGGTTCTGCTGAACGGGAACGTGGTAGAGCTGCGAAACCCCAGCGTCGCAAAGAAGCTGGGCATCGAAATCGTTTATCAGGAAGTGGATATGGCCCTGTTCCCCGCCCAGACTGTGGCCGAGAACATTATGATGAACGAGCTGATCACCGGTATGGAACGGAAGGTGGCCGTGAACTGGAAGCACATTCGCACCGCGGCCAGAGAAACCTTGAAAAGACTGCATATTGATATCGACGAAAACTTACAGGTCAGTGAACTGTCCCTGGCGCAGAAGCAGCTGGTGCTGATAGCCCGGGCGGTGCAGGGCTCCTGTAATTTCCTAATATTGGACGAGCCCACGGCGCCTTTGAGCACCGCGGAGACAGAAAAACTGTTCGCTCTGGTGGAGCATCTGACCAAGACCGAGAACATCGCGGTGATCTTTATTTCCCACCGGCTCCAGGAGGTGCTGCGGATCTGCCGCACCATCACCGTTATGCGCAACGGCGAGCTGGTTGCCAATTACCCCATCACCTCCCAGACCACCATCAAGTCCATTGTGGATCAGATGCTGGGCCGCTCCTTTGAGGAGTATTTCCCCAAGGTGCAGGGGCACATTGGGGAGGTCGCTTTTGAAGTCAAAAACCTGTGCGACGAGGAAGGCATGCTGAAGAACGTCAGCGTCAACATCCGCCAGGGAGAAATCGTGGGCGTCAGCGGCCTGGTTGGCGCGGGCAAAAGCGAGCTGTGCAAAACCATTTTCGGCGCCCGGGCAAAGAAAAGCGGCCAGGTGCTGCTCAACGGCAAGGAGCTGAAGATCAAGTCGCCCACCGACGCGGTGCGCTACAAGCTAGGCCTGGTGCCGGAGGAGCGCCGGAAGGAAGGCGTTCTGGTGGACGAGCCGGTCTACTTTAACCTGGCGGCGGCGGATCTGCCCAAATACAGCAACGGCATCTTCATCAGCCGGAAGAAGCAGCTGGAAAATGCCCAGAATTACATTCAGTCCCTGGGCATCAAAACACCCACGGCGTCCCAGCTGGTGGCCTTCCTCTCCGGCGGCAATCAGCAGAAGGTGGCCGTTGGCAAGTGGCTGGCGGCGGACTGCGAGGTTTATATTTTTGACGAGCCCACCAAGGGCGTGGACGTAGGCGCCAAGCATGATATCTTCCAGCTGATCCAGGATATCGCGGCAGCGGGAAAATGTGTGCTGTATGTAACCAGTGAAACCTCCGAGATCATGGCTATTACAGACCGAACCTATGTGATGTACGGCGGCTGCGTGACGGCGGAGCTTGTGACAGCCGATACCACCGAAGATGAAATTATGTTCTATTCCACAGGGGGAAAAGATAATGAATAAAAGATTAAGTGCCCACCGGGCGGTCAGCTTCCTCACAAACTGGGCGGCGGTCATCGCCATATTTGTTCTGATCGTGCTGTTTTCCGTGCTGGCGCCGGGCTTTTTGTCCGTCGGCAACTTTGAGACCATTCTGCGTTCCATTTCCATCAATACGGTGCTGGCCATGTCTCTGACGGTCACCCTGGCTGTGGGCGGCTTTGATCTGGCCGCCGGTGCCCTGGCGTCGGTTTCCGGCTATTTCGTCATGAGCTTTGTACTGTGGTATGGCATGGATCTGCTGCCCGCGACCATCATCACCATTGTGCTGACCATGCTGCTGCAATGCGTCACCATGTTCCTTATTATTAAGTGCAAGATTCCCGATCTGCTGGCAACCTGCGCCATGATGTTTGTGCTGCAGGGCATCGGCTTGACCTACACCGGCGGCGGCGCGATCTCCGCCGGTATGAAGCGGCCCAACGGCATGGAGTCCGTCGGCTCCATCCCCGGCATTATGAAGACCATCGGTTCTTCCCCCACCATCATCATTATCATGCTGGTGTGCGTCCTGCTGGTGCATGTGTTCCTGTCCTACACCAAGTATGGCCGCTACATATACGCCGTGGGCGGCAACAAAACCGCTGCCAAGCTCTCCGGTATTCCCGTGAAAAAGTACCGCTTCGCCGCTGGCATGATCGCCGCCTTCTTCATCGCGCTGACCGGTGTTCTGGTCTGCTCCCGGAACCAGTCCGCCCAGATCCAGGGCGCGGAAGGTTACCAGATGTACGCGCTGGCCGCCGTGTTCATCGGCAGAAGCGTGGCCGGACAGGGAAAGCCCAACGCCATCGGCACCCTGGTGGGCGCCACGCTGGTCGGCATCCTGGACAACGGCCTCATCATGATCGGTGTGCCGTATTATTCTCTGAACGCGGTCAAGGGCGGTGTTCTGGCTCTGGCGCTGATCGCCGCGTACGTTTCCAGCAAGGACGATTAAGGAGGCCGTTATGGCAAAGTTTGATCATAACTTCAGCATGACCCCGGAGGATACCATAGAATACGTCCGGGAGAAGCTGCCGGATTTCTTCGGGCCGGGAACGCTGACCTGCAAGGAAATCGGTGACGGCAACATCAACTATGTTTACCGGGTGGCATCCGAGGATGGGAAAAAATCCTTGATTGTCAAGCACGCGGAGACGGTGGTTCGTTCCTCCGGTCAGCAGACCAGCACCGACCGCAACCGGATTGAGGCGGAGATTTTGGGCATCCAGCGGGAGCTGTCCCCTGCCCATGTGCCGGAGATTTACCTGTATGATCCGGTGATGTGCTGCGTGGTCATGCAGGACATCGGAGATCACGAGAATCTGCGCTATGCCTTGATTGCCCACAAGACCTACCCCACCCTGGGGCAGGATCTGGCGGATTTTATGGCCCGGACGCTGATCTGCACCACGGATCTGGTGCTGACGCCGGATCAGAAGAAGCGCTACACCGGCCAGTTTATCAATCCGGCCATGTGCGCCATTTCCGAGCGGCTGGTGCTGACGGATCCCTACCGGAATCCCGCGGGCCGCAACCGGATTTTCCCTGGCAACGAGGCATTCGTGCAGCGGGAGCTGTATGGAGACGAGGCGCTGTGCCTGGAGGCGGGAAAGCTGAAAATGGCGTTCCAGACCAAGGCCCAGAGTCTGATCCACGGCGACTTGCACAGCGGCTCCATTTTTGTCAAGCCCGGCTCCACCATGGTGCTGGATCCGGAGTTCGCGTTCTATGGCCCGGCGGGCTATGACGTGGGCAACGTTGTGGCGCACTTCGTGTTTGCCTGGGCCAATGCCGAGGTCACCATAACCGACCCGGAAGAAAAGAAGGCCTTCCAGCGCTGGGTGGAGCAGACCCTGGAGGAGTCCGTGGACGGCTTTGCCCAGAGGGCGGAGGCGATTCTGGACAAAGGCTGCCAGGATCCCATGTTCCGGGGAGAAGGGTTCACCCGGTGGTATCTGGAGGACATTTTGCAGGATACCGCGGGCTTTGCCGGTACGGAGCTGATCCGCCGGGTGGTCGGCTCCGCCAAGGTCAAGGATCTGGAGTGTGTCCAGGAGCCTTCCGCCCGGCTGCGGATGGAGCGCATCTGCATTTTGGCGGCCAAGGCGTTTATTCTGAACCGGGGAACGGGCTTTGCCCGGGGCCGGTGCTACGGCGAGGTACTGCGCGGCGTGGCCGCGAAAATCTGACAGGAGGGATACAGTATGTTTCGAGCGGACGAAGGCCTGGCGTTTTTGCTGCGGTATGAGAATATCGCCTGGTATGAAGACGGGGCCGTTCAGATTTTGGACAGACGCATTTACCCCATCCGGATCGAGTCTGTGATTTGCCGCCGCCATGAGGAGGTGGCCCAGGCCATCGCGGATATGGTCACCCAGAGCGGCGGCCCCTATACCGCCGCGGCTATGGGCATGGCCCTGGCGGCCTACGAGGCCCGGGAGCTGCCGGAAGAAGAATACCTTCCCTATCTGGAGAAGGCGGCCTATACCCTGTCCCACGCCCGTCCCACCACCATGGAACGGATGAAGGGCGTGACCCGGCGGGCCATGGGTGTGGTGACCCGGGAGCTTGCCGCCGGCACCAGCCGGGAGGATATGCCGGAGAAGCTGCGCCAGGACGCCATTGCCCGGCTGAATGAGAATTATACCCGTTATGACAAAATTGCCGTCCATCTGGCGGATCAGATCCCCGATGGCGGCACGGTGATGACCCAGTGCTTTGCGGAAACCATCATCGGAACCCTGCTGCGGGAATGCCGCCGCCGGGGGAACGAAGTGAAGATGATCTGCCCGGAGACCCGGCCCTATTACCAGGGCGCCCGGCTGACGGCCTCCGTGGCCAGCGACATGGGCTTTGACACCACCGTGATCACCGACAATATGCCCGCCTATACCATGAAGATGAAGAAGGTGGACGTGTTCACCTCCGCCGCGGACGTCATCACCATGGACGGCTATGTGGTCAATAAGGTGGGCACCTTCCAGATCGCCCTGGCGGCCCGGTATTGGGGCATCCCCTATTTTGCCACCGGCACCCCCAACCCCGCCCATCCCGGCATCGACTCCGTGGAGATCGAGCTGCGGGATCCGGCGCTGGTCACCGAGTCCATGGGCCTCAGGCACACCCTGCCCGGGGTGAAGGGCTACTATCCCGCCTTTGATGTCACCCCGCCGAAGCTGGTGGACGGCATTGTGACCGACAAGGGAATTTTGTCTCCTTACAACCTCAAATCCTATTTTGGGGAATAAGCAAAAAACCAGCGCCGCGGCTGCGGCGCTGGGGAGCATCAATCCGGCATGGTGGTCAGCACGGTTACATTGTTCTTGGCCAGCATATCCGACCATTGGCCGCTGGGAACGGCATCGGTAATGAGCACATCCAGCTCCTTATAGGGCATGATGTGCACAAAGCCGGGAACGCCAAACTTGGTGCTGTCCGCCATCAGAAAGGAGCGGGCGCTTTGCTCGGCAAGGATCTGACGGAAGGAGGCGACCTGCTCATTGGCGTCGAACACACCCTTGGTCAGGTTCAGACTCCGGCAGGAGAAAAAGGCCTTGTCGAAATAATGGTGCCGCAGAAAGGTCAGCGCCTCCGCGCCGAACATGCCCTGATCCAACACCCGGACGCTGCCGCCGGTGACCACCAGATCGATGTTTTCCTGGTTGGCAAGCTCCCGGATGACCCAGAGGGAGTTGGTGACCACGGTCAGCTCCAGACTGCGGATTTCCGTACACAGCTCTGCCGCCGTGGTGGAGTGATCCAGGAAAATGCAGTCCTTGGGCTTGATCTGGGTGGCGGCGATTTCCGCGATCCGCTTTTTTTCTGCCACACGCAGATTCTTTTTGATGCTGGAGGCGGTGGTAGAGGCGCTTCGCACGGACAAAGACGCGCCGCCGTAGGTTTTGGTGCAGAAGCCCTCGTTGCAGAGCACTGCCAGATCCCGGCGGATGGTTTCATCGCTGACCTGGAATTTCCGGGCGATCTCACCAACGGTGACGGATTTTTGCTGTAAGAGCAGACGCTTGATTTCTTCCCTGCGCTGGAATGAAAGCATTAGAATCATCCTCTCTATAAATCTACAACAATACTACCACAGAATATGTGGAATCGTAAAGTGTTTTCTTCGGATTTTTTGTGGAAAATGGTTTTTTGTGGAAAATGTACCAATCCATGGAAATCCAAGGGGAACGCGGCAAAGAAACGAGGCGTTTATGAATTACCGATATTATCTGCCCACCGACATTCTCTTTGGGCCGGGGGTGCTGGATCGACTCCACGAAAAGCCGCTGCCCGGGCGGCACGCCCTGGTGGTGACGACTTCGGGCAAATCCGTGAAGCGGCTGGGCTATCTCGACCGGCTGCGCCGGGAGCTGACGCTGAGCGGCGTGGGCTACACCCTGTATGACAAGGTCTGCCCCAACCCCACCCGGGACAATGTGATGGAGGGCGCGGCCCTTGCCAGACAGGCCGGCTGCGATTTTCTGGTGGCCCTGGGCGGCGGCAGCGCCATTGATGCGGCTAAGGGCATGGCGGTGATGGCGGTAAACGACGGCGACTGCTGGGACTATGTCCGGGACGGCTCCGGAAAGGGACTGCCCCTAAAGGAAAAGCCCCTGCCGCTGGTTGCGATTCCCACCACCGCCGGTACCGGCTCGGAGGCGGACGCGGGCTGCGTGATCTCCTATCCCGAGCGCAAGGAAAAGGTTTCCTTCGGAACGCCCTGGAGCTTCCCGGCCATCAGCGTGGTGGATCCGGAGCTGATGTGCAGCGTGCCCCCCAGGCTGACGGCCTACCAGGGCTTTGACGTGCTGTTCCATGTGGTGGAATGCTACATCAGCCGGGCGGCAACGCCCTTGAGCGATCTGATTTGCCTGGATGCCGCCCGGCGGGTGGTCACCTTCCTGCCCAGAGCGGTTGCCCAGGGGGACGATATGGAAGCCAGAACGGAAATGGCCTGGGCCAGTACCGAGGCGGGCATGTGCCTGACCCACAGCTCCCTGACCGCCCAGCATTCTCTGGAGCACTCCCTGTCCGGGTTCTACCCCGAGCTGACCCACGGGGCGGGACTGATCCTCATCAGCCGGGCTTATCTGCGCCGCTGCGCCGGACAGGAGGCCTACCGGGAGCGGATGACGGCCCTGGCTCAAGCGATGGGCGCGGAGCCGTCTCCCCAGGGCGTTCTGGACGCGCTGGAGAAGCTGATGACGCGATGCGGTGTGGCGGAGCTGCGCATGTCCCAGTTTGGCATTACCCGGGAGTCCCTGGGGGCGGTGGCGGAGAAATCCGTTGACCGGCGCTATGCCAACGAGCGCGCGCCGCTGAGCCGGGAGGAGGCGCAGGCAATCCTTGAACAGTCCTACGCTTAATCGGAAAGCCCTCCGGCCCTGGCTGGTGCTGCTGGGCTGCTGCATGATGCAGGGCGGCAGCATGGGCGTGGTGATGAACACCATGGGGCTGTTTTTCACGGCAATCAGCCAGGATCTGGGCTTTCCGGTGGGAGGAATCTCCCTGTACAAGACGGTGGCCGGACTATCGTCGTGCATGCTGCTGCCGTTTGTGGGGAAGGTGCTGTACCGATATGACACCCGGGTGACCCTTTCCCTCAGCGCGGTGGTGATGGCCCTGTGTACGGCGCTGATGGGGCTTTTTCAGCAGCTGTGGCAGTGGTACGCCG
The DNA here is from genome assembly GCA_945946745.1 of uncultured Clostridia bacterium. Classification (GTDB taxonomy): domain Bacteria; phylum Bacillota; class Clostridia; order Oscillospirales; family Oscillospiraceae; genus Faecousia. The sequence continues at coordinate 7,339 of CAMEWZ010000015.1, forward strand.
CGGCCTTCGTCCTGGGCATTGCCTCGGCAATGCTGCTGACCACCTCGGAGCCGATCATTCTGGCCAACTGGTTTCACGAGAAGCTGGGGCTGGCCATCGGCATTTCCGCCGCGTTTTCCGGGCTGCTGGGGATGATCTGCAACATGAGCTTTGAGCGGGTGATCTCCATCTGGGGCTGGCGGACGGGCTATGCCGTGGCGGCGGCAGTATGCGCGGGAATGATTTTGCCCATGACCTTGTTTGTGATCCGGCTGAAGCCGGAAATGGTGGGCTGCAAGCCCTATGGTATTTTTAGGGCCGGGGAGCAGCCCCAGGAGCAGCCCCTGGCCATGGGAAAGGCCACCCGGGCGGGCATCCTGAGCCTGCTGTTTTTGGCCGCCGGAATGCCGCTGTTCTGCACCGGCTTTTCCCCGCAGATCGTCAACTATACCATCTCCATGGGAAAGACCATGACCACCGGCGCGTTTTTGGTGTCCTGCTCCATGATCTCCAACGCGGCGGGCAAGGTTCTGCTGGGCCAGGTCAATGACGCGAAGGGCCTCAGGTGGGCCTGCGCCGCGGGCTTTGCCTTTTGTGTTCCGGCGTTTTTGCTGCTGTATTCCGACAATCTCTGGGCCATGATTGCAGGTAGCCTGTGCTACGGCGTGGGCATGGCGCTGTCGGTGATCACGCCGCCGCTGCTGACCCGAAAATTCTTCCGGGGCGCCGATTACCCCAAGGCCTTTTCCCAGGTGATGATGCTGGCAACCCTGGCCTCCTCCTTCTCCTCGGGAATCCTGGGTGGGATGTATGACCGCACCGGCAGTTACCACGCCGCCCTGGCCCTGTGCTTAGGGATGTGCGCCGCTTTCGTGGTGCTGTGCGGCGTGATGCAGGTATGCTACCGGACTTTGGGAAAACAAAACGAAAAAAATGGGAAAAAATAACAGCCGTCTCTTTTGCGGCTGGTGAAATCGTGCTATAGTAAAGGAGATTTTTAAAATGGCAGAAGGAAACTACATTGAGGAGCTTCTGGCGAAGGCCAGAAAGGCCCAGAGCATTGTGGAAGGCTACACCCAGGAGCAGGTGGACGCGCTGGTGAAGGCCATGGGCAAGATCATCTACGACAACGCGGAGATGCTGGCCCGGGAGGCAGTGGAGGAAAGCGGCTACGGTCGGGTGGACAGCAAGATTGTCAAGCTGCAGCGCTGCACCCTGGGCGCCTGGCATTTCCTCCACGACAAGAAGTCCGTGGGCATGATCGACTATGATCCGGCGGAGAAGTTGGCGACCTTTGCCAAGCCACTGGGCGTGGTGGCGGCGCTGGTGCCCACCACCAACCCCGTGTCTACCACCGTCAGCAACGGCATGAACATCATCAAGTGCCGCAACGCCATGATCGTCTCCCCCCACCCCCGCACCAAGAATGTGACAAAGCACGGTGTTGACCTCATTAACAGCGCCCTGCGGGAGCTGGGCGCCCCGGAGAATCTGATCCAGATTGTGGAGCAGCCCTCCATGGCGCTGACCCAGGAGCTGATGAGCAAGGTGGATGTGGTGGTTGCCACCGGCGGCGCCGCCATGGTGAAGTCCGCTTATTCCAGCGGCCGCCCCTCCTTCGGTGTCGGCCCCGGCAATGTGCAGGTGGTGATCGCCCCGGATTATACGGATTTCGCCAAGGCGGCGGCCCAGATCACCAACGCCCGCTCCTACGACAACGGAATGCCTTGCACCGGTGAGCAGGCCATCCATGTACCCAGGGACAAGGTGGAGGCGCTGCTGGAGGCCTTCCGGGCCACCGGCGCCTATGTGCTGCCGGAGGACAAGGCCCCCGGCCTGGCCAAGGTGCTGTTTAAGGAAAACGGCATGACCGATCCCGCCCATGTGGGGATGCTGCCCAGCAAGCTGGCGGCGCTGCTGGGGCTGGAGATTCCCGAGAGCACCACGCTGCTGCTGTTTATGAGCCTGGGCATGACCCGGGAGAACATTCTGCGCCGGGAGAAGCTGTGCCCCGTGGTGCAGATCTTCCCCTACGATACCTTTGAGGAAGGCGTCGCCAACGCCAAGGCCAACCTCCAGTGGGAGGGCGCTGGCCACAGCTCCGTAATTTATACCGACCGGGAGGACTACGCGGAGTACGCGGGTCTGGAGCTGCCGGTTTCCCGTCTGGTGGTCAACCAGCCCGGCGGCGCTGCCTCCGGCGGCAACTTCATCAACGGCCTGCATCCCACCATGAGCCTGGGCTGCGGCAGCTGGGGCAACAACTCCATCAGCGACAACCTGACCTACCGGCATTTGATGAACACCACCAAGCTTGCCTACTACCACGCGCCCACCATTCCCGCTCCGGATGTGGTCTGGGCGGAATAAAGGCGGGAACCGGTTATGGAGGATTTGAAGAACAAAATTGCCATTGTGGGGGTGGGCTACACCCCCCAGGGCAAGCTTCCCGGCAGAACGGCCATCAGCTTCCATACGGAGGCAATCCGCAACGCCCTGGCCGACGCGGGAATTGAAAAAGGGGACGTGGACGCCATGTTCCTGTACCGCCATTTTGAGGCCCTGGCGGGAGACTACGATGTGACGGCCTTCACCGTGGCGGAGCAGCTGGGCTTCCGGCCCAGCGTCATCGGCCAGGAAACCTACTGCACCCGGGGCTGGCTGTACAACAGCGTCGGCCTGCTGCGTTCCGGCCTGTGCCGGTATGTGGTGATCTCCTATGGCGATAACGCCCGCAGCGGCCGGCGCAGCTTTGTCAAGGAGCTGTCCGGCGGCAAGGCCACCGATGATCTGGCGGCCTTTGGCGACCTGAGCACTATGTCCAAATACGCCATGCAGGCCCGCCGGGCCATGGATACCTACGGCACCGGCCCGGAGGTCTGGAAGGAGATCTCCATTGCCCAGCGCCAGTGGGCCTGCTTGAATCCCCAGGCGGCCATGTACGGAAAGCCGCTGGACGACGAGGCCTACTATGCCTCCGCCATGGTGGCGGAGCCGCTACGGCTGCTGGACGCGACCCCCAGCAGCGACGGCGGCCGGGCGATCGTGCTGACCACGGTGGAGCGGGCAAAGGCCTTGGGGCATCCCTATGCGGTTATTCGGGGCTTTGGCAGCGCCAATCAGCCCGTATCCCCCTTCCGTCTACAGGTGGAGGATCCCGAGAGCGCGGCGAAGCTGGCCTCCCGGCAGGCCTTCCGGATGGCGGGGATCACCTGCCGGGATGTGGATGCCTGTGAGCTTTACGACTGCTTCACCTACACCGTGGAGGCGACACTGCGGGATTACGGCTTCTTCCCCCGGGAGCAGGTGAAGGAATTTTTGACCCGCCAGCGCCTTGGCCCCGGCGGAGAGCTGCCGGTGAATACCTCCGGCGGTATGCTGTCCGAGGGCTATTTCATGGGCCTCACGCCGGTGGCGGAGGCGGTTATGCAGCTGACAGGCCGGTGCGGACAGCGCCAGCTGGGCGTTCTGCCCGGGACAAAGGAACCGGAAATCATTGTATGCAGCGACAACGGCGCTGTGTTCCAGAGCCACATCACCCTGGTGCTGGAAAGGGGGGCATAAGCCATGGAATTTTTTGAACCTCGAATCAACGCGGACGCGGCTGGCTTTTGGGAAGGATGCCGCGAGCATACCCTTCGCTTTCAGCGCTGCCGCTGCTGCGGCCATGTACGCTGGCCGGCGGCATACCTGTGCCCGGAGTGCTTAAGCAGCGATACGGAAATGACGCAATTGCCGCCGGAGGGCGTGCTGTATTCCTATGTGGTGATGCACAAGCCCTTCCATCCCAGCGTGGCGGACAAGGTGCCGTATGTGGTGGCCACGGTGGATTTGCAGGACGGCGTGCGGATCCTGACGAACCTTGTGGACTGTGATCCGGCGACCCTGCGCTGCGGCGACAAGGTGCGCATCGACTTTGTGGACAGCGAAACCTACTCCCGCCCGGTTGCCCGGAAGAAAGGAGAGCCTGTATGAAATTTGTGGTGATCGGCGGCAACGCCGCCGGTATGAGCGCGGCTTCCCGGGTTCGGCGCAAGGATCCCAGCTGGGAGGTGGTGGTGCTGGAGCAGACCCAGGAGGTATCCTACGGCGCCTGCGGCCTGCCCTATTACGTGGCGGGACTGAATGACGACATTGACTTGATCCGGATCCGCAGTGTGGCGGAGTTTGAAAAAACCGGTATCGTGATGAAAACCGGCTGCGTCGTCCAGTGGGTGGACTTTGCAAAAAAACAGGTGCACTACACGGATCCCCAGGGCGCAGCCCAGGTGGAAGGGTATGACAAGCTGCTGGTGGCTACCGGCGCTTCGCCCCGGATTCCGCCGATTCCGGGCATTGACAAGCCGGGTATTTATCCGCTGAAAACCCTGGAGCACGCGGAAGCGCTGAAGCGGGCGATTCTGGAAAGACCCCAAAACGTGGTGATTGTGGGCGGCGGCTACATCGGCCTGGAGCTGGCCGAGGCCTGCCTGCTGCAAAAGATCCCCCAGGTACGGGTGATCGAGGCCATGGACAGGCTGCTCAACGTTTTTGACCCGGAATTCGGCCAGGCGGTGCAGCAGGAGCTGGAGCGCCACGGCGTTCAGGTGCATACCGCCGAGAAGGTGGTTTCCTTCCAGGGAGACGGCCGGGTGGAGCGGATCGTGACAGACAAGGGCTGTTACGACGCGGATCTGGTGATCTTGTCCATCGGTATCCGCCCCAACACCGGATTTTTGGGAGACGCGGTGAAAAAGCTGCCCAACGGCGCGATTGTGACCGGCCCGGCCATGGAGACCTCCGTGCCGGATGTGTACGCGGCGGGGGACTGCGCCACGGTCTGGCACCGGCTGCTGGATAAGCCGGTGATGATCGCCCTGGGCACCAACGCCAACAAACAGGGCCGTCTGGCAGGCGACAGCGTCCTGGGCAAGCGCGTGGAATTCAAGCGGGCCCTGGGCACCTCCATGCTGCGCTGCATGGGTCTGGAGCTGGCGAAAACCGGACTGGGCCAGGGAGAGTGCGAGGCTAACGGCATCCCCTATAAAACGGCAACCGTGCAGACCCGATCCCATGCCCGGTATTACCCGGAGCCTCAGACGCTGACGGTAAAGCTGTGCTACCGGCCGGAGGATCATGTCCTGCTGGGCGCGCAGATCATGGGCGCCAAGGAGGCGGCCTGGCGGATCGATACCTTCGCCTGTGCCATTGATCGGGGAATGACAACGGAGGAGCTGGGCTTCTTGGATCTGGGCTACGCGCCGCCCTTCGCCTCGGTGTGGGACGCGATAGCCATTGCGGCAAACGCATCGAAATGACGCGCCAGTCAAGGAGAATATGCATGAGCAAAGGTGGTAATCATATGCGAATGGAAAGTGAAAGAGCGTTGATCGCGGAATACGGCAGAAAAATGAGCGCGGCGGGATTGAGCCATGGCACGGCCGGCAATCTCAGCATCTACGACAGACAGACCGGCTGGATGGCGATCACGCCCTCCGGTGTCAATTATTTTGACATCACGCCGGAGGATATTGTGATCCTGGATCTGGATGGAAAGGTGGTGGAGGGAAAGCGCAAGCCCTCCAGCGAAAGTGGGCTGCATCTGGGCTTCTACCGGGCCAACACGGACGGCACCTGCGGCGCGGTGGTGCACACCCATTCCAACTACGCCACCACGCTGGCGATCATGGGCGAGCCGATCCGGGCTGTCCACTATGTCATTGCCAGTTCCGGAACCCATGAGATTCCGCTGTGCGAGTATGTGACCTTTGGAACGCCGGAGCTGGCGGAAAAAGCGGTGGCGGCCTGCAATGGCGGCAAGGCGGTGCTCCTGGCCAACCACGGTCTGGTTGCTACCGGCGTGGACTTAAACAAGGCCTTCAGCCTGGCCTGCAATCTGGAGGATGTGGCCCGGCTGCAATGGCAGTGCATGTGCGCTGGACGCATGAACGTTCTGACCGAGGAGCAGATCCAGAAGGTGATGGTTCGGTTTAAAACCTATGGCCAGACCACTGCCCTGGACGGCTCCCTGAATGGGTACTGATTTTCAACAGAAGGCTGCGCGCATTCACGTTCAAGCGTGGATGCGCGCGCTTTTGTATTTGCAGGAAGATCGGCTTTTCCTGCCTGTTTCCGGCCGGAGGCGCCGCCTGTTCGGCAAGGGGAAGGGAGAGATTCCATCGCCTTATGGAAGATTTCACCAAATTTCCGCAGCGGTACTTGTGGAACATGCAGAACTTTCAAAAGTTGGAAAATTTCCATTGAACTTTGGAAAAAAGTGCGCTATACTCAATGCATGGAACGGTTGGAATCGTTTCCAAAATCAAGGATCCGGGATACACCGGATACAGAACATTAGGAGGAAAAATCAATGAAAAAGCTGATCGCTATGCTGTTGGCTCTGGTCATGGTTTTGGGCCTGGCTGCCTGCGGTGGTAAGACCGAGGCTCCCGCTGAGACCAAGGCTGCCGCTGCTCCCGCTGAGACCCAGGCCGCTGACGCTCCCGCAGCTGCTGGCCGCGTCTACTATCTGAACTTCAAGCCCGAAGCCGATGCCGCTTGGCAGGAGCTGGCTGCTATCTACACCGCTCAGACCGGTGTTGAGGTCAAGGTTGTTACCGCTGCCGGCGGCAACTACTCGGATACTCTGAACGCCGAGATGGCCAAGTCCGACGCCCCCACCCTGTTCCAGTGCGGCAACGCCCAGGGCCTGGCTGACTGGAATGACTACTGCCTGGACTTCACCGGCACCAAGGTGCTGGACGAGATGACCACCAGCGACTTTAACCTGGTCGACGACACCGGCGCCGTGAAGTGCATCGGCTACTGCTACGAGGCCTTCGGCATCATCGTCAACAAGGCGCTGCTGGAGAAGGCTGGCCACTCTCTGGACGAGATCAAGGACTTTGCCTCTCTGAAGGCTGTTGCGGATGACATTCACGCCCGCGCCGCTGAGCTGGGCTTCGATGCCTTCTCCGCTGCCGGCCTGGACGGCTCCTCCTCCTGGCGGTTCTCCGGCCACCTGGCCAATATGCCCCTGTACTACGAGTTCCGTGACGACGGCGTGACCAAGCAGCCCGCTACCATCACCGGCGCTTACCTGGATAACTTCCGTAACATCTGGGATCTGTACATCACCGATTCCGCTACCCCCGCTGCTTCTCTGGCTACCTCCACTGGCGATATGTCCGAGGCTGAGTTCGGCGAAGGCAAGGCTGTCTTCTATCAGAACGGCACTTGGGAGTTTGCCAACCTGGTCACCGACGACACCAAGAACTTCCACATGAACCCCGATGATCTGGCCATGATCCCCATCTACTGCGGTGTGGACGGCGAAGAGAAGGCCGGTCTGGCCTGCGGCACCGAGAACTGCTGGGCTGTGAACGCCAAGGCTTCCCAGGAAGACATCGACGCCACTCTGGACTTCATCTACTGGGTTGTCACCTCTGACGAGGGCACCAAGATGATGGCCGAGCAGTTTGGCCCCATCCCCTTCAAGAACGCCAAGGAGTCCGAGAACGTGTTCTTCAATGATGCCAACGCTTACATGGCGAACGGCAACTACACTGTGACTTGGGCGTTCAACCACACTCCCAACGTTGACTCCTGGAGAGCTACCGTTGTCACCGCTCTGAACGACTACTCCGTCGCTCCCAGCGATGCCACTTGGGCGAAGGTCGTTGAGGCCTTCGTGGACGGCTGGGCTTACGAGTACAACATGGCTCAGGGCTAATTCCATAATCAAACCGAGGGGCGGGCGTATGCCCGCCCCTTCCTAAAAATCACGGCATTCTGAGCAGGGCGAAGCCGTTCCCCCCGGTTTCGGGTGCGATTTCGCCTTGCTCAGAAACAGAACTCTTGTTGGAAAGGAAGATCAACTTGGCAAAAATGAAAAAAGAAGTGAACCTGGTGCAGCGGCCCATTCGCAAGTTCGCGCCTGTGTTCATTCTGCCAACATTCCTGGCCTTTATCATCGGCTTTGTCTGGCCCTTTATTCAGGGCATCTATCTGTCCTTCTGCAACTTCAACACCCCCCAGGATGCCCAGTGGGTTGGTCTTGCCAACTACGCCAAAGTATTCGCGGATCCGGGCTTTCTGAACGCCTTTAAGAATACCGCGGCTTTCGCCATTGTGTCCATCATTCTGATCAATGTGCTGGCCTTCACCATTGCCTACGCGCTGACCCAGAAGATGCGCGGCTCCAACCTGTTCCGCACCGTGTTCTTCATGCCCAACCTGATCGGCGGCGTGGTGCTGGGCTACATCTGGAGCATGATCTTTGACGGCATTCTGAGCAAATACGGCACCTACCTCACCGCCAACGGAACCTACGGCTTCTGGGGCTTGGTGATTCTGGTGGCCTGGCAGCAGATCGGTTACATGATGATCATTTACATCGCGGGCTTGCAGGCTGTGCCGGAGGATATGCTGGAAGCGGCCAAGATCGACGGCGCTACCGGTTGCCAGACCCTGTTCAAGGTCATCATTCCCAACGTGATGCCCTCCATCACCACCTGCACCTTCCTGACGCTGACCAACTCCTTCAAGATGTTCGACCAGAACATGGCCTTGACCGGCGGCCTGCCCTCCATCATGAGCAACGGCGGCAAGATCAACGTCACCGAGCTGCTGGCGCTGAACATCTACTCCACCTACAACATCAATAAGAAGTGGCACGGCGTGGCCCAGGCCAAGGCTGTGGTCTTCTTCATCCTGGTTGCCGTGCTGGCCATTGCCCAGCAGGCCGCTACCCGCAGCAAGGAGGTTCAGCAGTAATGAAAAAGAACACACAGTATACGAAACTGAGCACGGTTTTGACCTGCGTATTCGCGGTGCTGTCCGTGATTTGGCTGATCCCCATTTTTGAGGTTCTGATCAACTCTCTGAAGGCCAACTCCTACGTCAATCTGGATCCCTTTGCCCTGCCCAACTCCGACAGCTTTGTCGGCCTTGCCAACTACATCAAGGGCATGACCTTCGGCAACTACCCCTTCTTGAAGTCCGTTTCCTACAGCTTGTTCATCACCGTGGTTTCCGTGGTGCTGATTCTGCTGTTCTGCTCCATGTCCGCCTGGTACATCGCCCGTGTGAACAGCACCATCTCCCGGATCTTCTATTACCTGTGCCTGTTCAGCATGATCGTGCCCTTCCAGATGGTCATGTTCACCCTGACCTTCACCGCTGACAAGCTGAAGCTGAACACCCCCTACACCATTCCCATTGTCTACCTGGGCTTTGGCGCTGGCCTGGCGATCTTCATGTTCCTGGGCTTTGTGAAGGGCCTGCCGCTGGAAATTGAGGAAGCGGCAGCCATCGATGGCTGCGGCCCCCTGCGCACCTACTTCAATGTGGTGCTGCCCATGCTGAAGCCCACGCTGATCTCTGTTGGCATTCTGGAACTGATGTGGGTCTGGAACGACTACCTCCTGCCCTACCTGGTTCTGGATCGGACCAAGTACATGACCATTCCCATCCACGTCCAGTATCTGAAGGGCAGCTACGGCTCCGTGGATCTGGGCGCCACCATGGCGGTCATCATGCTGAGCATCATCCCCATCATTGTGGTTTACATTTTCTGCCAGAAGCACATCATCAAGGGCGTCGCCGCCGGCGCAGTCAAAGGCTAGGCGGCGAGTCGCCGCGGACAGTGCGTGCCCGGGCTTGGCGGAAATCGTTACACCATTGGGTGTGGCTCGGTATCGCTCCCTGGGTATGCCTCGTGAAAGCGAAAGGGCGGCGAGTCGCCGCGGACAGTGCGTGCCCGGGCTTGGCGGAAATCGTTACACCATTGGGT
>CAMEWZ010000016.1 GCA_945946745.1 uncultured Clostridia bacterium
ACTGCACCGGGTCGGAGATTTTGTACTCCACGAAGAAGTCTACATTGACGATGTTGTAATCGCCGGTGATCATGGTGCTTTCACTTTCGTTGAATTCGTTGCTGCCATTGGAATAGCCCAGCTCGATTTTCTGGTAGACGTTTACATCCACCTTTTCCACCTGCTGGATGCCGAAGGGCAGCTTGAAGTGGACACCGGCATCGGTCACGTCTGTCACCTTGCCAAAGGTAGTCACCACCGCCTGCTGCTTATCGTCCACGGTGTAGTAGCAGGTTCCGGCCAGGGTCAGCACCACCAGTGCCAGAAGCACCACCAGTATGGTCTTGCCGGTTCGCTTCATGTCGGGCTTTTTCTTCTTGGGCGGGGTTTCCGGCGCCCAGCGGTAGGTTCCGTTTTCTTCCATTTCCATTGTGTTACTCCTTTTCTATTTTAGGGCATCACCGCATAATGGGGCCAGGAGATTCGGCGTGAGATTTTGGCACAAGCGAAAGTATGGAAAATGCGGGAATACTGGATGTATTTCCCATTTTTCATACTGCGCGATTGGGGCAAAAGATCCGCCGAAGCCCGCAGTGCCCACCCAGCGGTGCTGCCTTAGATTATAATTGGGCAATCATGTCCTGGGCCTGGGCCTTCAGACAGTTGGCACACCAGATGGTGAGCATGACCTTCAGCACCTTCACCAGCTTATCCCGGGCGCCGGGTACCGGCTCGGCATAGTCAGCGGTGACTTCCTCCAGCGCTTCGTCCCAGCTTTTCCCGCCGCCGATGTACCTGGCCCGGGCGGCCAGCCGGACGAAGAAGAAAAACAGCATGGTGTCATCCACCAGGTCATCGCTTTCGTCTGCCAGGTCGCCGTTGAGGTAGCTCATCAGCTTCACAATCTGATCCAGGGGCATGTTTCCCTTGAGAATGTTGATGTTGATGAGGCGGCAAAGCTGTTCCATGTTGTAGCGCTTGTTCACGGGGGCGGGCAGAAATTTCCGCTTCACCCAGTTCTGCACGGTGTAAGGCTCCAGCCCGGTGATGCTGGCCACCTGGCTGAGGGTCAGCCCGCCTGCCAGAAACAGGGCCGCGAACTGTTCTTCCGTCCGGTCGGCGTCCTCCCGGTTGGCGGAAAGGGTGGTGCCGGGAATGGTCCACTGCATGGGGATTCCTCCTTTATTCTGAAATTATTCGTTACACTGTATTTTGAATGTTTGATTTGTGTAGCATGATAATAACACATGGTCACGTGAATGTCAATAATTATAGTATGATTATAATAGACAAACTTATGACTCTCTAATTGTGAAAGATTCACAGGGGTGGTTGCTTCCTTTGTTTTGCATATCCTTTCTTCTGTCACATGGTTTTTCAGATTGTGCATATTCGCTTTCCACAGCAAAAGGACAATATAGCTGGCGAACACCCACCGTAGGGCGGCTTCCCCTCAAGCCGCCGCCTGCGAAGCAGAATTTGTATCGTTTCCACCTTACGGCGAAGCGGCGGGCTGAGGGCAGCCCACCCTACAGGGATGCCTGTTTATCAGTAGAAGAACAATGTTTCTGACAAAGGCCGATAAACACATCTCAGATTACCGTATCAGAAATTCCACTCTGGTTCCCAATCCTTGCCATTTCTTTTTGCATTTTGCCACTTTACGAACGGACAAAAGTGTTGTACAATACGGTATACATGAATGGGAGGTGACGTGGATGCATTGTCTGAAATGCGGACGGGAGGCATCGGAGGATGCGGTGTTTTGCCAGGACTGTTTGCTGGATATGGAAAAGCACCCTGTGGATCCCAACGAGGTCGTGCTGCTGCCAAAGCGGGCGTCTTCCCCGGTTGTCAAGAAAACTACCCGTCGCCGGACGATCCCGGTTGAGGAACGGCTGATTCGGGTCAAGCGCAGGGTGCGTTTTTTGACGGCTCTGTTGATTTTGATGACCCTCCTGGTTGCTGCTATGTGTTATCCGACTGTACTGTTTTTTAGTCGGTACCGCCAGAGAACCGGGCAGAACTACACCTCTATCACATCGACTACAACTCCTGTGACTACAGAATCGGAGTTACCGACAAATGTTTCACGTGAAACAGTCCAATGAGAGAAAAAAGAAATGTTTCACGTGAAACAGACATAGAAAGAGTAAGGAGAAGAAAATGGGTAAAATAATAGCCGTCGTCAATCAGAAGGGCGGCGTCGGAAAAACCACCACCGCCGTCAATCTGACGGCAGCACTCCATGACTTAGGACAGAAGGTACTCCTGTGTGATTTTGACCCGCAGGCCAACGCTACCTCGGGCCTGGGGCTGGACAAGCGTTCCATCAAATACTCGGTTTACGATGTGACAATCAATGACGTGCCCCTGGCGGAAGCCATCGTGCATACGGATTACGGGGATGTGCTGCCATCCTCGGCAGATCTGGCAGGCGCGGCGGTGGAGTTGATCTCCACGCAGCACCGGGAATTGCAGCTGGAAAAAGCGCTCCATGCCGGAAAAGACCAGTACGATCTGATTTTCGTGGACTGCCCCCCGTCCCTGGAATTGCTCACATTGAACGCCCTGTGCGCGGCTGACGGAATATTGGTGCCGGTGCAATGTGAGTATTACGCTCTGGAGGGTCTCAGTGATCTGATGAGCACCTTGCGGATGGTAAAAAAACGATTGAATCCCCGGCTGGAGATTTTCGGCGTGGCACTGACCATGTTTGACGGGCGCACCAATTTCTCCGCCCAGGTGGCGCAGGAGGTGCGGCGGCACTTCCCGGGAAAGGTGTTCCAGACAGTCATTCCCCGAAATATTCGTCTGGCGGAGGCTCCCAGCCACGGAATTCCCGTCACGGCTTACGATAAGTACAGCCGGGGCGCCAACGCTTACCGGGAAATGGCGGAAGAAATCAAAGCAAAACTATAATGCAGTGTGGAGTGTGGAATTGAGGCGATACCATAACGCCAAACTCCAAACGCATAACTCCAAACTCTATGCGAAAGGAATGATATGATTGGCAACCCAAAAAGGCCTGGGCAAGGGCCTGGGCGCGCTGCTGGGGGACTTCAGCGAAGAAGCGGTACAGAGCAATGCCTATCAAATTTTGCCCATCTATAAGGTAGAGCCAAATCCCAATCAGCCCCGGCAGGATTTTGACCAGGAGGAATTGCAGGCGTTGGCGGATTCCATTTCCGTCCACGGTGTGATTCAGCCTCTGACTGTGCGGGCGCTGGACAGCGGGTACTACCAGATCATTGCCGGCGAACGTCGCTGGCGGGCAGCCCGTCTGGCAAATATCAGCGAAATCCCGGTGGTCATCCTGGACGCCGACGATAAGAAGGCCATGGAGCTGGCACTGATTGAGAATTTGCAGCGCCAGGACTTGAATCCGGTGGAAGAAGCCCTGGGCTATCAATCCCTCATTGAGGAGTACGGACTGACCCAGGAGGAGACAGCAGCCCGGGTGGGTAAATCCCGTCCGGCAGTGGCCAATGCCCTGCGACTGCTGGGCCTGTGTCCGCAAGTGTTGGAAAAGCTGAAAACCGGAGAGATCACTGCCGGTCATGCCCGGGCCATTCTGACATTGAAGACGGAAAAAAAGCAGCAGGAGGCCGCCCAGAAGATCATCGCCCTGGCTCTGTCCGTCCGCCAGGCGGAAACCCTGTGCAAAAACATGAGCAAGGAGCCCGCTCCCAAAAAGGAGGAGGTTTTTGCCGTGGACTATGTGGCCGAGTGTGAAAAGAACCTGAGCAAGCACTTAGGACGGGGCGTGAAAATCGTCAACGGAAAGCGCAAGGGACGCTTTGAACTGGAATTCTACGGGGAAGAGGACTTACAGAAGCTCCTGGACGCCCTTATGGAATTAAATACAAAATGATGCATGCAAAATGATTATTCGAAAAGAGAGGTAACGCAAAAATGCTGGATATCAAACGCATTAAGGAAAACCCCGATGCCGTAAAGGCAGGTCTGCGGGCAAAGGAAGTAAACTGTGATGACATTGTCGACCGAATTCTGGAGCTGGACGTGCAGGTGCGGGGTCTGAAAACAGCCACCGAAACAGCCACTGCCCAGAAGAACCGGCTGGCGAAAGAGAACGGAAAGCTGTTCGGCCAGAAAAAGGGCCTGGAAAAGAAGGGCGAAAGCACAGCTGCCATCGATGCGCAGATCGAGGCCAACAAGGCCGAGTCCATCCGTCTGGACAAGGAAATTGCCGACGATGCCGACAAGCTGAAGGATCTGAACGCCGAGTTCCGGACTGCCATGCTGAGCCTGCCCAACCTGCCCGACCCCGACCTGCTGCCCGGCGGCAAAGAGAATAACCAGCCCCTGCGCTACATCGGGGAGAAGCATTCCTTTGACTTCACCCCGAAGCACCACGTGGATCTGTGCCAGGATCTGGGGCTGATCGACTATGAGCGGGGCGTGAAGCTGGCTGGTTCCGGCAACTGGATGTACACCGGCATGGGCGCCCGGCTGGAGTGGGCGCTGCTGAACTATTTCATCGACACCCACATTGCCGACGGCTATGAGTTCATCCTGCCGCCCCACATGCTGGAGTACCAGTGCGGCGAAACCGCCGGTCAGTTCCCCAAGTTTGCCGACGAGGTTTACAAGATTGCCAACCCCACCGATGACCGGATCCACTACATGCTGCCCACCGCCGAGGCTGCGCTGTGCTCCATCTACCGGGGAGAAATTCTGGCAGAGGCCGATCTGCCCAAAAAGCTGTTTGCCTATACCCCTTGCTTCCGCCGGGAGGCCGGTTCTCACCGGGCTGACGAGCGGGGCATGGTTCGCGGCCATCAGTTCAATAAGGTGGAGATGTTCCAGTTCACCCGTCCCGAGGATTCCGACGAAGCCTTTGAGGAGCTGGTGCACAAGGCCGAAAACCTGGTTGCCGGTCTGGGCCTGCATTTCCGCACCGTGAAGCTGGCGGCTGGCGACTGCTCCGCTTCCATGGCCCGTACCTACGACATTGAGATTCTGATTCCTTCCATGGACGGCTATAAGGAGGTTTCCTCCGTGTCCAACGCCCGGGATTACCAGGCCCGCCGGGGTGACATCCGCTTCCGCCGGGAGGCCACCGGCAAGCCTGAGTTTGTGCATACGCTGAATGGCTCGGGTCTGGCTACCTCTCGTATTTTCCCCGCGCTGGTGGAGCAGAACCAGCGCGCGGACGGTTCCATCGTCGTGCCCGAAGCCCTGCGCAAGTATCTGGGCGGGCTGGAAGTCATTGAGAAGAAATAAGGAAGGGGAACAGCATATGGAAAAGCATATCAACAAGCCCAAGTGGTGGGATGAGTTTGTTGCCTTTGCCGTAAAAGGAAACGCCATGGCGCTGGCCGTTGGTACCATCATCGGCGCGGCATTCTCCACCATTACCAAAAGCTTGACGGATGATATCATCATGCCCATCGTGGCCATCTTCATGGGCGGCATTGATTTCTCCGAACTGAAAATTGTTCTGCCCCGGCTGTTCAGTGAGCCGGTGGTGGATGAGGCAGGTCATGAGATTCTGAACACGCTGAATTACGGCAATTTCCTGTCTGCCATCATCAATTTCTTCATTCTGGCCCTGGTGGTGTTCTTCCTGGTGAAGGGACTGAACAAAATGGCAGAGCTTGGCAAGAAGAAGGAGGAGGAAGCCCCGGCTGAGGAGCCCGCACCTCCCAAACCCAGTGCCGAGGAAGTGCTGCTGACGGAAATTCGGGATCTTCTGAAAAACAAATCCGAAAATGGGTAAATTCCCAGCAAAATCCAACGGGAGAAGCAGCCGCTTCTCCCGTTTTCCATGGAAAGCGCGAAAAAGAACAAAAAAATATGTGAAATCATAACAATTTTATCGATAAATATTTGACAAATTCAACAAGCAAGAGTATAATGAAATTTAAGCGGGCATTGCCCGGATTGAAAGAATATTCTGAAAAGGACGGATCAGAACATGTATAAAATCGTTCGCAAGAAGGAACTGAACCCCTCCGTCACCCTGATGGAGATTGAAGCTCCTTTCGTTGCCAGAAAAGCAAAGGCCGGCCAGTTCATCATTTTCCGTGTGGATGAAATGGGCGAGCGTGTTCCTCTGACTGTCGCCGGTACCGACAAGGAAGCTGGCACCGTCACCATCATTTTCCAGAAGGTTGGCTTCTCCACCAACGCCCTGGGCGCGCTGAACGAGGGCGATTACATCCACGATTTTGTCGGCCCCTTGGGCAAGCCCACGCCTGTGGAGGGCAAGAAGAAGGTCTGTGTCGTTGGCGGCGGCGTGGGCTGCGCCATTGCCCTGCCCTCTGCCCGGGGCTTCAAGGAGGCCGGCGCTGAGGTCACCGTTATCGTCGGTTTCCGGAGCAAGGACATTGTCATCCTGGAGGAGGAATTCAAGGCGGTTGCCGACCGCTTCATTATGATGACCGATGATGGCTCCTATGGCCGTCACGGCCTGGTCACCCAGCCCCTGCAGGAGCTGCTGGAGGCGGGCGAGCAGTTCGACGAGGTTCTGGCCATCGGCCCCGTGCCCATGATGAAGTTTGTGGCCAAGACCACCGAGCCCTTCGGTGTACACACCAGCGTATCTCTGAACCCCATCATGATCGACGGCACCGGCATGTGCGGCGGCTGCCGGGTCACCGTGGGCGGCGAGACCAAGTTCGCCTGTGTAGACGGCCCCGAGTTTGACGGCCACAAGGTGGACTTTGCCGAACTGATGAGCCGGAACGGCACCTATCGTGACCGGGAGGCTGAGGTTGGCAAGACCCACACCTGCCGCATCGAATCCATGGGCAAGGCTCTGATCAAATAAGGAGGACAGCGAAATGGCAAACATGACTCTGACCAAAACCCCCATGCCGGAGCAGGATCCCAAGGTTCGTGCCCGGAATTTCAAGGAAGTCACCCTGGGCTACACCGCCGAAATGGCCGTGGAAGAAGCCAAGCGGTGCTTAAGCTGCAAAAATCCCAAGTGTGTCGAGGGCTGCCCTGTCAACGTGCGCATCCCCGAATTCATTAAGAAGGTGCAGGAGGGCGACTTCAAGGCCGCCTACGAGATCATCACCTCCACCAACGCCCTGCCGGCCCTGTCCGGCCGTGTCTGCCCCCAGGAGACCCAGTGCGAAAGCAAGTGCGTCCGGGGCATCAAGGGCGAGCCTGTGGCCATCGGCCGTCTGGAGCGGTTCGTGGCCGACTGGTATCGGGAAAATGTCAACGCCATGCCCGAGAAAGTAGCGTCCAACGGCATTAAGGTGGCTGTGGTGGGTTCCGGCCCCGCCGGTCTGACCTGCGCCAGCGACCTGGCCAAGCGGGGCTACCAGGTCACCGTGTTCGAGGCGCTGCACACCGCTGGCGGCGTGCTGGTTTACGGCATTCCCGAGTTCCGTCTGCCCAAGGCCATCGTGGCCAATGAGGTCACCAAGCTGGAGGCCCAGGGCGTGGAAGTGATGACCAATATGGTCATTGGCCGGGTGCTCACCATCGACGAGCTGTTCGAGATGGGCTACAAGGCTGTGTTCGTTGGCTCCGGCGCCGGTCTGCCCATGTTTATGAACATCCCCGGCGAGGCGCTGAAGGGCGTAATGTCCGCCAACGAGTATCTGACCCGTACCAATCTGATGAAGGCCTACACCGAGGAGGCCGACACCCCCGTCATCCACTCCAAGGCTGTGGCCGTGGTGGGCGGCGGCAATGTGGCCATGGACGCCGCCCGTTGCGCCATGCGTTTGGGCGCGGAGCATGTGTACATCGTCTACCGCCGGGGCGAAGCGGAAATGCCCGCCCGTCTGGAGGAGCAGCACCACGCCAAGGAAGAGGGCATCGAGTTCAAGACCCTGTGCAACCCCGTGGAGATCCTGGGCGACGAGAATGGCCGCGTGTGCGGCATCAAGTGCGTCCGCATGGAGCTGGGTGAGCCGGATGCCTCCGGCCGCCGCCGTCCCATCGCCGTGGAGGGCAGCGAGTTTGTGCTGGATGTGGACACCGTGATCATGTCCCTGGGCACCAGCCCCAACCCCTTGATTCGCTCCACCACCCCCGGCCTGGACACCAACCGGAAGGGCTGTCTGATTGTGGACGAGAACGAGATGACCACCCGGGAAGGCGTGTTCGCCGGCGGCGATGCGGTCACCGGCGCTGCCACCGTCATCCTGGCCATGGGCGCGGGCAAGAAGGGCGCGCAGGCCATTGACAACTTCTTGAGCAAGCAGTAATTCCATACCGAAAAAGCCAGCGTGAGAAGCGGAGAATCCCTTCTCACGCTGTTTTTACCGGTAGGGAATGGTTCCCAGCAGTCTGAGAATCAAAACCCCATTCTCCCCTTCCCCGTCCGCAAGCCGCCGGAAGGCCGTCCCAAAATCCGGCGCGACGGAACGGGCGGTGAACTCCGTGAGCAGCTGCTGGCTGCGTTGAAAACTGAGCGCCAGCAGTTGGCCGTCCGTCATTCGGGGCAACGCAGTAGAGGGCCGGGACGATGGAGTCTCCCCGGATAGGATCCCCATTCCCCGCAGGGCAGCCTCGCTGGCTTGATAGGACGAAAGCAATTTCCGGCACAGTTCCCCCGCAGAGCCGGAGAGCCTGCCCGATAGCTGACGGTATAGGCCCACCTGGGCCAGAACCTCCCGCAGCAGAGGCTCGACGCCAACAGACGCGCCCTGGGTAATGGGAGCAGTCACCCGCTGCCACACCTGACGCTCCAGGCTTCCGTTTTGTTCCATTTTTTCACCCCCTATTCCAATATAGCGCCCAGGCGGGATTTTTTTACCGGAAAACCGAAAAATAAATCTTTCTTTTTTCGTTCATATGTGCTATAATCAGAAAAAAGAAAAATGAGGAGGAACGAATATGCCAAGAAGCAGTAACAAAGCGGAGCTGATAATGGATTATGTAAACCAATTTATCCAGGAAAATGGCTACTCCCCCTCGGTGCGGGAGATCGGCGCGGCGGTGGGCCTCCGCTCCACGGCCTCCGTCAGCTATCACCTGCAAGCCCTTCAAGACAAGGGCCTGCTGCAAGCCCCACAGGCGAAGGGGCGCAAGCGGGCCTTGGTCACCGGCGCCCGGCCCGGGCAGATTCCCGTGGTGGGCGTGGTGACGGCGGGATTGCCCATTCTGGCGGTGGAAAACCAGGAGGGCACCATGCCCTGGCACGAGTCCGGCTGCTTTGCCCTCCGGGTTCGGGGTGACAGCATGGTGAACGCCGGCATTTTGGACGGCGACAAGGTGGTGGTTCGCCCCCAGTCCACGGCGGACAACGGGCAGATCGTGGTGGCCCGGATCGAGGACGAGGCCACCGTGAAGCGGCTCCTGCGGAAAAACGGAGAAATCTGGCTGATGCCGGAAAACGAAAATTACGCCCCCATTGACGGCACCCACGCGGAGATCATCGGCATCGTCAAGGGCGTGGTGCGGGAATATTAAAAAATGTGCTTATCGGCTTTCGTCAGCTGCATGGTTCTTTATCTGACGAAGCAACACCCCTGTAGGGCGGCTTGCCCGCAAGCCGCCGCCATATTTCGAACCGTGTTCCGCCGCCCCGCCGTAAAGTGCACGATATGAATTCTGTGTCGCAGGCGGCTTGAAGGCAAGCCGCCCTACGGTGGGTGTTCGTCAGCAATATCGTCCTATTGCGGAGGAAAGCGGATATGCACATGAAAAAATGTCCTCCCGCTGCGAAAAAAAGTGCTTGACAAATGGACATAGATGGTGTATAACTAGCATAACTTCATAAACAAACCAACGAAGCGGAAGTAAAGCTGCAAGCGCATCCACAGAGAGTTTCGCATAGCTGAGAGCGGAGCGAAGAGCGGGGCAGCAAATGGGCCGCCGAGGGCAGAGGGAAATGGTGATCCAGAGTATCTTCTGACGCAGTGCCAGCGTTATCGGGCAGACGGTGTGTTGGCATCGTGCGGAGGCGGTCGTTTGATACGGCAAACAAGGTGGTACCGCAGAATTTGTAGATTCTGTCCTTGTTCCCTTAGGGGAGCAAGGACTTTTTTCATTTCCGAAAGGAGCGAGGATTATGAAACAGAAATTACCGGGGAAACGATGGTGACAAAACAAGTACCCACATCCATGAAAACATCACCAACCATTCCCATATACTGATTAAAGGAGTTTTGATTATGAAAAAGATGCTTTCTCTGGTTCTCTGCTTGACCATGATCGCCGCCCTGTTTGCTGGGTGCGCTTCTTCCTCTGCCCCCAAAACCACCGCGCCCGCCGAAGAAACAAAGGTGTTCAACGTCGCCATTGTCCAGCAGCTGGATCACACCTCTTTGGACGAGATCCGCACCGCCGCCGCGGCGCAGCTCCAGGCCATTGCCGCTGAAAAGGGCGTTACGGTCAATGTGAGCGAGTATCACGGCCAGAATGACCCCACCGTTCTGGGTCAGATCGGCGCCCAGGTGGTGGGCGACAAGGTGGATATGATTATCCCCATTGCCACCCTGGCAGCCCAGACCATGGTCACCGCCGCAGAGGGAACCAACATTCCCATTGTCTACGCCGCCATTTCGGATCCCGAGGCCGCCGGTCTTACCGGCCTGCCCACCGTCACCGGCACCTCCGACGCGCTGAATACCCCCTTCATTCTGGATATGATGCTTGCCGCCCAGCCCGAAATCCAGACCGTGGGTCTGCTGTATTCAAAATCCGAGGTCAACTCCGCTACCCCCATTGCCGAGGCCAAGGCTTTCCTGGATGCCAAGGGCATCGCCTATCTGGAAAAAGGCGGCAACACCACCGATGAGATTACCGCCGCCGCCAACAGCCTGGTGGGCCGGGTAGACGCGGTGTTCACCCCCACCGATAACGTGGTCATGGCGGCAGAAGCAGCCGTTGCGGATATTCTGAACAAGGCCGGTATCCCCCACTACGCAGGCGCGGACTCCTTCGTGCAGACCGGCGCCTTCGCCACCTGCGGTGTCAACTACACCGAGCTTGGTGCCAAGACCGCTGACATGGCCATGGACATCCTGCTGGGCGGTGATGTTCCCGAATTCCAGAAGATGGATGGCGGCATTATCACCGTCAACACCGATACCGCCGCAGCCGTGAATGTGGACTACAGTGTATTTGCTACCATGGCCAACACCGTTGTGGAAGTCAAGACCGAAGAATAAGCACACCATATCGTCACCCAAACGGGAGGGGCCGCGGCCCCTCCCAACCATGCTGTTTTCATACTGATATTCCATAAAAAACTTAAATTCGCAAGAATGAAAGTTTTTTATAGGAAGATCATAATGAGACGGGATTCTATGATTTTCTATCTCGAAAATCATAGAATCGACAACGCCGTTAGGCGGTGTCTATCTGATAAAACCAAATGGTTTTATCAGATAATAGTATTACAAGGAGGAGCAACCGTGATCTCATCAGCCGTTATTATGAGCGCCCTGGAATTGGGGTGCATTTACGCATTGGTGGCGCTGGCACTGTTTCTGAGCTTTCGGGTTTTGAACATCGCCGATATGACCACCGACGGCGCCTTTACCCTGGGCTGCGCCGTATCCGCGACCCTGGCGGTGGCCGGGCACCCGGTGCTGGCGCTGCCGGCCGCCATGCTGGCGGGAGCCTGCGCCGGATTTGTCACGTCTGGGCTGCAAACCAAGCTGGGCATCCCTTCCATTCTCGCGGGCATCATCACCAACACGGGACTGTATACCGTGAATTTGGCAGTGATGGGCTTTTCCTCCAATGTGAACATGATGAAGGCGAAAACCATCTTTGCCATGCTTCAGCCGGGACTGGGCGGCGCGTATAAACTGCTGCCCGTGGCGCTGATTACCCTCACCGCCGCTGTGCTGCTGGTGGTGTTTCTGAAGACCCGGCTGGGACTGTCCATCCGGGCCACCGGCGACAATCCTGATATGGTGCGGGCCTCCTCCATCAACACGGGCTTTACCATCACCGTGGGCCTGTGCCTGTCCAACGCCCTCACCGCCCTGTCCGGCGCGGTGCTGGCTCAGTACCAGAAAACCGCCGACATCAATCTGGGCACCGGCATGGTCATCATCGGCCTGGCGTCTTTAATCATCGGCGAGACGCTGATGCCCAAGGGGAAGCTGTGGAGCAAGGCGCTGGGCGCGGTGCTTGGCTCCGTGCTGTACCGCTTTATCATTGCCATTGCCCTGCGGCTGGATCTACCCAGTGAATGCTTGAAGCTGATCTCTGCCGTCATTGTGGCGCTGGCCATCGGCCTGCCCGCAATCAAAAGCGCCTTAAAGCCTGCCACCAAGGGAGGAAACGCCAAATGCTGAAAATCCACAACATCTCCAAAACCTTCAATCCCGGCACCGTCAACGAGAAGAAGGCCTTGTCGAATTTGAATCTGGAGCTGGCCAAAGGGGATTTTGTCACCATACTCGGCTCCAACGGCGCGGGAAAATCCACCTTGTTCAACGCCATCGCCGGCTCCTTCGTGGTGGACGGCGGCAGCATTGTGCTGGACGGGCAGAATATCACCAACCTTCCCGATTACAAGCGCAGCAAATTCATCGGGCGGCTGTTCCAGGATCCGCTGAAGGGCACCGCCCCCAATATGACCATCGAGGAAAACCTGGCCCTGGCTTACATGCGGGCCTCCCGGGGCACCTCCCCCTTCTCCATGGTTTCCAGCCGGGATCGGAAGGAATTTCGGGAGAAGCTGGCTATGCTGGATTTGGGACTGGAGGATCGGATGAACCATCCCGTGGGTCTGCTTTCCGGCGGCCAAAGGCAGGCGCTGACGCTGCTGATGGCCACGCTGGTCACGCCCAAGCTGCTGCTGCTGGATGAGCACACCGCAGCCCTGGATCCTGCCACCGCGGAAAAGGTGCTGGCGCTGACCAAGAAAATTGTGGCAGAAAACGCCATCACCTGCCTGATGATTACCCACAACATTCCCTCCGCCCTGGCTCTGGGCAACCGAACCATTATGATGAAGGACGGCTCCATTGTAATGGAGCTGGCGGGAGAAAAACGGGCCGCCATGACCACGGAGGATCTGCTCCGGGCCTTCCACGCCCAGGGTGTGGAAAATGACCGAATTTTGTTCAGCGCGGAGATGAAGTAAAAAAAAGTGGGAGAAGCCGAAACCGGGTTTCTCCCACATGTTGTGATTTTCTGCATTTTTTACATCCTACATCTAGTGTTTCGACAGCTTTTTTACGTTCAAAATGCTATGATGCAGACAGGCTTGCCGGACGCAGGCGGATCACAGCGGCTGTTGCGTCATCCTCTGGGTTCCGGCAGCCTCTCTCCAGAATTTTCGCCGCCAGCTCCCCAGGCGGCGCGTCCGGAGTCAAAGAGATTTGGCGCAGGGCATCCTCTCCGTCCACGCCATCGCTGAGTAAAATCAGCACCTCCCCCCGACGCAGGGACAGCTTTTCCACCGTCATTCGATTCTCCTGCACCGAGAATCCCGGCGGCGGTGAGGCTGTCCCAATTTTTTGGATACCGGAGCGGGTCAGAACCCAGCTGGGGGCGGCGCCCCATTTGTAGATCGCCGCCGTCCCGGTGTCCAGCCGCAGCTCGGCCAGGTCGAAGGTTGCCGCGCCGCCGGTACCCCGGAGCACCAGCAGGCTGTTGACGCTGCTCAAGGTGTGATCCGGGGGAAAGCCTGCCGTCAGCATCCGCCGCACCAGGCCGCTGGCCTCCCGGCTGTCCTGGGCAGCCCCCAGTCCGGTGCCCATCCCGTCGCACAGCAGAACGAAATACCGGCACTCCGGCCCGGGGAAGGCCAGACAGGTGTCTCCGTTGGCCCGTTCCTTCCCCCGGGAACGGGCGGATACCTCCACCCGAAATTCGACTCGGATCCCCTCCCCCCGCCGGGGCAGCTGATCCGCCAATTGCCGCAGGTAATCCACCAAAAACCGATATTGCTGGGCCAGCGCCCCCCGGTACTCCCCCAGCCGCGCCCGTTCGGCCTTGAGATATCGCAGCTGATCCTGGGCCCGGCGCAGCTCCGGAATCAGCCGCCCGGCCTTCCGGCAGTCGGTGTCCAGAGGATTGTCCAGCAACGCCGGCGACAGCTTTGCCTGCTCTAAGCAGCTTTTCCGGGCGGAGCAGCTGTCGCAGGCCCGGTGGCGCACGTTGTCCAGCAGGGCCTCCACATCGATGGGAGGCGGCTCCAACTCCAAAATCAGCTGCTGCTGGGTGGCCAGCACCTCCGCACCCAGTTCCAGCCGCACCTGAGCCGTACCGGATTCCCCCCGGCGGCGGAGCAGCGGTGGCCGGGGCGGCAAAAGGGTGCCTATTGCCCCGCCCAGTACCAAACTGGGAAGAATCGTCCAATCCCACTGTCCCCCAGCCGCCATCACCAAGCAGCAGGCCACACCCGGCGCGGCGCAGCGCTGCCATTTTTTGTCGAAGGGAATCAGCCGGATGAAATAGGCCAGGCACTGTACCGCCGTCATGGGCAGGCGGGTGATCTGGGCCAGATCCAGCCCCAGTCCCGCCAGGGCCGCCGCTGGGAACGCCCCGCCCACAGACAAGGCTCCGGCGGCGGCAATGCCCAGATCCAGGTATGGCCCCAGCCGAACCTGGGCCAGCGCCAGCACCCCCAGTCCAATGCACAGCCAGTCGGTAATGGCATCCCGGCACCGGGTTGCCTGGGAAAACAGTGCCGCAGAAAAGAAGGTCAGCGCGATGCGAAGGAAAAACATCGCCACAGGGGTCTGATCGCCCAAGAAGACGGAAAAGGTCAACCCCGTTACCGCCATGAGCAGGGCCGCAATGGCCGGGAGCATCAGCGGCTGATCCCGGCTTTCCTCCCGCCTGCCCAGCAGCAGCGCCAGCAGTCCCCCGGCGGCGGACCAGACGATTCCCTGCTGTCCGGCGCCGCCCCAGAAGGTGGGGTATCCGGCCATGGCCCCCAGGGCGGCGGCCACAGCCCGCCAGCCGGTGAAGGCCGCGATCCAACCCAGCGCCAGCGGCTGAGGGAAATGCCCCAGGCTGGCGGCACTGAACAAAAAGCCACTGCCAAAATAGCCGAGCACCGTTCCGGCCAGCCGGATCCGGGGTTCCAGCAAAAATCGTTGGAGATTCCGCTGCCCCCGGCGTAAGTAGGTCTGCACCATCATTCGTACACCACAGCCTTTCCATTGAGATAGGAAAATCCTACCACGGCCGGAAAAATAATGCTGTCGGAATGGCAATGGCGAGAAAGTTTCTTGCATCCGCCCCGGTATCGGTGTATAATGGGGGCAGTTGCTCGAGAAAACGGAGGCCGCTATGGGAAGAGAATACGAATTAAAATACCGGGGGGACGCCGCCGTCATCCAGGCGATTCAAGAGAAATATGCCCCCTTTACCCAAATTACCATGGAAACCACCTATTATGACACCCAGGACTGGAAATTCCGCCGGAGGGGCTGGTCTCTGCGCCGGCGGATGGAGAATGGGGTTTCGGTGTGCAATCTGAAGATTCCCCGCCCCGACGGCAGCCGGGGGGAATGGGAGACGGTCAGTGCTTCTCTGATGGCCGGTGTGTTGGCGCTGGTTTCCCAGGGCGCTCCGGAGGAACTGCTTTCGTTGACCGCCGGAGGGGTGACGCCCTTCTGCGGCGCCCGGTTTACCCGGCTGGCCAGGGAAATCGACCTTCTGCAGGGCAGCGTGGAGCTGGCCCTGGATCAGGGCTGCCTGCTGGGCGGCGGGAAGGAAACACCCCTTTGTGAAATTGAGGTGGAGTTAAAATCCGGCGAGGATGGGGTGGCAGCCGCCTTTGCCGAAGCGCTGGCCCGGGAATTCGGCCTGGTTCCCGAACCGAAAAGCAAGCTGGCCCGGGCGATGGAGCTGGCGCTATGACGCCCAATACCGGAAATTGACGGTTTGGTATCCAAACCGTGCCATATTCGGATGCATTAGGAGAGAGACAATGGCGAATTTTGAAAAATTGTTTTCCCGCTATGACCGGCTGCTGCTGCTGGATACGGAGACCACCGGCCTCATTTACAGCCGGGACGAGATCATTGAGTTTGCCGCTGTGATCGTGGAGCCGTCGGAAAACGGCCCCATTGTGACCCGGGAGTATGACGAGCTGGTGAGTCTGTCCCCCGGCGGCTTTGTGCCCCCGAAGATTCAGCAGCTCACCGGAATCACCACCGCCGATCTCCAGGAAAAGGGCCTGTCCAAAACCCGGGTCTGCCGGGACATCGGGGAGATGGTAGAGGGAAATACCCTGCTGCTGGCCTATAATGCCCATTTTGATTTGAGTTTTCTATTTTACATGCTGCTGCGGGACGGAGATCCTGCCATTTTGAAGGGCAAGGACAAGCTGGATCTGCTCACCGTCTACCGGGATCGCCACAGCTATCCCCACCGGCTGTGCAGCGCCATTGAGCAGTACGGCCTCTCCGGAAAGGTGGTCAATTCCCACCGGGCGGTGGACGATGTGCTGGCAACCGTTGCCGTTATGGCGGAAATGGAGAAGGAGAAGGATGATCTTGAATGTTATGTAAACTTATTTGGGTATAACCCGAAATACGGCATTGAGGGCAAGCCCATCGGTTCCGTTACATACAAGCCCCAGCCCTACAATCCCCAGCGGCCGCTATATGAGTTGTAACGGTTTTTCCATTTAGTTGATCTCTCTATCAGGAGGTAATGAGAATGCTCAACGAACGCGCCTATGCCCTGGGAGCCAACCGCTCCGTGATCCGGGATCTGTTTGAATACGGCTGCCAGCGCGCCGCAATAGTGGGACGGGAGAATGTGTTTGACTACTCTCTGGGAAATCCCTCAATCCCCTCCCCCAAGGAGGTTGACCAGGCCATCCGGGATATTTTAAGCGACACCGATTCCCTGCTGGTACATGGCTACACCTCCGCCGTGGGAGACTACGCCGCCCGGAAGGCCATTTCCGATGACCTAAACGCTCGCTACGGCGCCTCTACCGCCCCGGAGGATTTCTTCCTGGGCTGCGGCGCCGCGCCGGAGCTGGTCAGTGTATTACGGGCTTTGTCCGTGCCCGGCGGGGAGATTCTGGCCATCGCCCCCTATTTCCCGGAGTATAAGCCTTTTGTGGAGGAGGCGGGACTGACCTTCCGGGTGGTTCCCCCGGATGTGCCCTCCTTCCAGATCGATCTGCCCCGGCTGGAGGAAATGCT
>CAMEWZ010000017.1 GCA_945946745.1 uncultured Clostridia bacterium
TCGCGGACAACGCCTATCCCCGGGCCAGAAAGATCTGCGAAAAGCTGAAGGACAATATCCCCCGTGCCCAGTTTGAAATCCCCATCCAGGCTGCCATCGGCGGCAAGATCATTGCCCGGGAGACCATCAAGGCCCTGCGCAAGGACGTGCTGGCCAAGTGCTACGGCGGCGACATCACAAGAAAGAAGAAGCTGCTGGAAAAGCAGAAGGAGGGCAAAAAGCGGATGCGTACCTTCGGCACCGTATCCGTGCCCAGCGAAGCGTTTATGGCCGTCCTAAAACTGGACGAAGACTGATTTCATTTTAAAATTGAAAATGGAAAATCTCCACTTTCATTTTCAACTTTCAATTGTCAATTTTCAACTGATACCGGAGGTATCCCATGCCCATCATTACCAAACGTCCCGACAAGACTCCCTTGGGAATTTATGTACACGTTCCCTTCTGCCGCAGCAAGTGCCAATACTGCGACTTTTATTCCATGGCCACCAAGGATGATAAGCTGATCGACGGCTATCTGGACGCGGTGTGCGACCACATCAAGGAGGCCGGAGAGCTGGCTCCCGGCTATAAGGTGGATACCGTCTACTTCGGCGGCGGCACCCCTACCTTCTTCGGCGCCGACGGCCTGGCGGTGATTCTGACGGCCATCCGCCGGAATTTTGACGTGGTAGGCGATGCCGAGATCACCTTCGAGGCCAACCCGGACTCCGTCTCTGACCGGCTGCTCCACCGGCTCCGGGCCGAGGGCTTTAACCGGGTGAGCCTTGGCATCCAGTCCGATGACGATGAAATGCTGAAAAAGCTGGGCCGTCCCCACACCTATTCCCAGGCGGTCACCGCCTACCACCGCATCCGCAAGGCGGGCTTCCGCAACGTCTCCATCGATTTGATGTACGGCCTGCCGGGGCAGGATTTGCAGGACTGGCAGGAAACCCTGGACAATGTGCTGCGCTTAAACCCGGAGCATGTCAGCTGCTACGCGCTGAAAATCGAGGACGGCACGCCCTTTGCCGGGATGAAGGAGGTGCTGAATCTGCCGGAGGACGACGTGCAGGCGGATATGTACCTGGCCGCTGTAGAGACTCTCCGGGGCCGGGGCTTCCGGCAGTATGAGATCTCCAATTTTTGCCGCAAGGGCCTTACCTCCAAGCACAACATGAAATACTGGACCGGCGGGGAATATCTGGGCTTCGGCCCCAGCGCCAGCTCGGATTTCGCGGGCAAGCGCTTCACCCTTAAGCGGGATCTCCAGGCCTATATTTCCGGCATCCGGGACGGCGGCGAGATCATGGAGGAAATGGAAGAAATTCCCATGCGGGAGCGGGCGGGGGAATATCTGATGCTCCGGCTGCGCACCAGCCTGGGCATCGACGCCCGGGAGTATGAGAAAACCTTCCTGCTGCCCTTCGCCCCGTTGGAGGAGGTGCTGGAGAAGCAGCGCCGGTTCTTCCACGCCACCCAGACCGACACCGGCCGCTGGGTGCTGACGCCCAAGGGGTATCTGGTCAGCAACGACATCATCAGCGACCTGCTGCTGGCCCAGGACAATTCTGTTCCGCTAAAGCGGATATAATCCAATGTGCTTATCGGCTTTCGGCAAAAGCATTGTACTTTATCGAATGAACACCCGTCACGGTAGGGCGGCTTGCCTTCAAGCCGCCGCCGTATTTCGAACCGCGTTCCGCCGCTCCGCCGTAAGGTGGAAATGAATACGAATTCTGCTTTGGAGGCGGCGGCTTGAGGGCAAGCCGCCCTACGGAGGGTGTTCGTTAACGATATTCTTATTTTGCTGAGAAAAGCCGATATGCACATAATCAAAAAAGGAGCCGTCTCATGGGCAAAATGAGACGGCTCCTCCTTTATTCACTTTCCCGCAGCCGTTCCACAACGCTCTGCTTCGCGGCATGGCGGTACATGATGGCGGGAATGGCGCAGCCCAGCAGAAGGAATAGGGGAAGCATCAGCAGCACCGGGGTGATGGTGTAATGGTATCGATAGAACCAATAGCCCTGTTCCAGCAGCCGGCCCGCCAGGGGATTGACGGCAGCAGACAAAAGCCCTGCAATCAGCCCGGAGCCAAGGGTGTACAGCAGTCCCTCCCAGACCAGCATGGATTTTAGCTGCGGACTCGTCATGCCCACAGCTTGCAGCACCGCGAATTCCCGCCGCCGGGACAGGATGGAGGTCATCATGGCGTTGAAGAAGTTTAAGACTCCCACAATGCCGATGATGGCGCACAGCAGGCCTCCCAGCAGCACAAAGGTCATCTGAAACTCCCGGAAATGGGCACGGTGGGTGGCTTTGCTCTCATACATCAGTGGAGAAGTTTCCGAGGCGGTCAGTTCCGC
This sequence comes from uncultured Clostridia bacterium, assembly GCA_945946745.1. GTDB lineage: Bacteria > Bacillota > Clostridia > Oscillospirales > Oscillospiraceae > Faecousia. Next base: position 2,352 of record CAMEWZ010000017.1, read on the forward strand.
AAGATAGCGTTCCGCCGCCGCTTCCGCTTCGGGGCTGGGGGTGTCGAACAGGTAGAGCAAGGGCACAACATATCCCTTTCCCACGTCCCGGCGCAGGGTATCTACCCCCAACACTGCCTGATAGCCCATGGGGTAGTGCCGGGACCCCATGTCGTAGGGCACTTCCACCCAGACGCATACCGTGTAGTACACATCATGGGCGGTTTCATCGCGCCCATAGGTTACCTTGATCCGCTCTCCAATGGCAGGATAGTTTTCGGGATCCACCACATTGCCGTAATCGTCCAGACTGACCTCCATGGCAATGGCGTAGTTGTCCGGCTGGGTCAGAGGGGACAAATCTCCCTCCAGCACCTTCAGCTTGGAAAGCAGGGCTTCGTCCAGCCCTTCGATCTGGGAGGATGCGGCGATTTTATCTCCGTCCCGCGGGGCTACCTTCAGCGCTTCCTCCACATCCTGTCCCCGGAGGTAGTAGGCGGCTTCCTCCCGCCAGTAATCTTCCGGCAGATACATCTTTACCAGCCCGGTATAATACGCAAAGCCGCCCAGAGACTGCTCTGTGTTTTCCTGCACCGGAAGGATATCCTCCTCCGTCAGGGTGAATCCGTGATAGTTGAAATAATCCGTGGTGCTGACCACAAAATCCGCGCAGCTTCTCTGGCTCAGGTATTTGTCCATGTCAAAGCCGGTGACAAAGGTAGCCAGCAGATTCAGCAGCACCACCGCCAGAGACAGGGAGAGAATCACCAGCGCGGTTTTCTTGCCGCTTCTTCCCAGGTTCGCCCTTGCCATGGAGAAGGGCGTCACCTTCCGGGAGGAGCGGGTCTTTTTGCCGGTTTGCTGGACTTCCGTATACCGCACCGCCTCCACCGGGGATACACGGCCCGCAACCCTGCCGGGGCGGGCGCAGGACAGCAGCACCGTCAGCAAGGCAAACACGGCGGAACCGAGAAAAATCCAAGGGGACAGGCTGATGGTGGTGTATTTTCCGCCCATGATGGAGGTGGACAGGGCAACGGGCACCGCCAGCACTCCCACGCCATAGCCTAGCCCCAGTCCCACGGGGATGCCAACTCCGCTGAGCATCAGCGCCTGCTGCCGGATGATCCGGCGAAGCTGCTTTGGGGTCACGCCGATGGTTTTCAGCAATCCGTAATAGCGGATATCCCCCGCCACGGAAATCTGGAAAATATTGTAGATCACCAGGTATCCGGTGAAGGTCACAACCACCAGCACGGCGATCACCGCCAGAATCCCACCCGCGTCCATAGAGTCCGCCAGCTGGGTAGCGGTGTAGCCCCAGTTGACGCCGATGCGCAGCTGGTCTGCACGGTCGCCCACGCTATAGCCGCAGTCCTCGCCGATTCTTGTCAGGGTATTTTCAATGTCCAGAGAACTTCCCAGCATGACGCTTAAATCCGTGCGGAAAGGATTCATGCCCTCCGCCACCGCCATGGCCTCGATCTGCTGGACATATTCCTCGGAAACATTGAAAAAGTGCACTTTCAGCAGCTCGTCATATTCCCACCAGCCCACCAGCGTAAAGGTGTCCGTCACATCCCTGCCCATCTGCTCCTTGTCGGCAAGGGTGTAGGTCAGCGTGACCTGGGCGCCCAGCTCCGGGGTGACTCCCAGCAGAGCCAGAGCCTTGGTGTCCATGGTGATTTCCTTGCCGCTTTTCGGCGTTCTGCCCACGGTGGGCAGGACGTAGCCCCATTTGGCGGTGTTGTCGTCCATGAAGCTGACCTCGCCGTAATCCTTGGCAAAGACGCCGCTGGTACACAGACCGATCACCATCCGCCTGCCCACGGCTTTCACCTTGGGATGGGCGGACAGCGTTTGGATCTGATCTTCGTCCACATCCTTGAAAGAACCATGGGCATAAGTACCCACGCTGCGGAACTGATAATTCTGGTTGGTTTCGTTGATGGAAAGGACGATGGTAAAGAGGGATGTAAACAGCAGCGTTGTCAGCACGATGGCGGCAATGGCGATCAAATTCCGCTTCCGGGAGGCAAGCAGGGTTTTGAAGCTTAAATGGCGGATGCAGCCGCGGTTTTTCACGTTCATGCTGCTCACCTCGCTTTCACAATTCGTCCGTCCTCAATGCGGATGATCCGGTCTGCCAGCTGGGCAATTTCCTCATTGTGGGTAATCATGACGATGGTCTGAGAGAATTTCTGGCTGGAGACCTTCAGCAGCCCCAGCACATCCTGGCTGGTTCTGGAATCCAGATTGCCGGTGGGCTCGTCCGCCAGAAGGATAGCGGGGGCCGCCGCCAGCGCCCGGGCAATGGCAATGCGCTGCTGCTGACCGCCGGAAAGCTGGTTGGGACGGGCGTCCAGCCGTCCGTCCAGGCCCAGGGTTTTTACGATCTGCCTAATGAATTTTTCGTCCACCTTACGACCGTCCAACTGGATGGGAAGGACGATGTTTTCATACACATTCAGCACCGGGACAAGATTGTAGCTCTGAAAGACAAACCCGATTTTCCGGCGGCGGAAAATGGTCAATTCTTCGTCCTTCAGTTGAAAGATCTCCTTGCCGTCCACGGTGACGCTGCCGCTGGTGGGGCGGTCAAGTCCGCCCAGCATATGCAAAAGCGTTGACTTGCCGGAACCGGAGGTGCCCACAATAGCCACAAATTCTCCGTTTTCCACGCTTAAATTCACACCATCCAGCGCTTTTACCTCCGTATCGCCGGAGCCGTAAATTTTGCGCAAATCCTTGGTTTCCAAAATGCTCATAGAATCGCCTCCAAAGGGAAAAAGTCTGTATGTCTTTCGACAATACAGACTTTACCACGGGAATCTTTCCACATTCTTTCCAGAATCTTACAGTTTTGAAAGAATTGGAATTTTTCGGCAGTCGCACTTGCCTCTCCCTCTGGGAGAGGTGCCCCCGTAGGGGGCGGAGAGGGCCCTCTCCGTCAAGGCCAAGACCTCGTATGTCACTTTCTGGGCAGATACAGCGAAAAGGTGCTGCCCACACCTACTTGAGAGCTGACCTTCCCATAGCCGCCCTGCCCTTCGGCGATTTGCCGCACCAAATACAGCCCGATACCCACGCCTTCTTCCTCCGCGTGTTCCGCGCCCCGGTAGAACCGCTGGAACACCTTGGGCTGCTCCTCCTCGGGAATCCCCGGCCCGGTGTCGCTGACATGGATGGCGCAGAACATCTGGTAGGCCGTCGCCGTCACCCGAACCGCGCCACCGGCGGGGGTATACTTCACGGCGTTGTCCAGCAGATTGTAGAGGGCTTCCTCCGTCCATTTCGGGTCAAAGACGGCGTCGGCATCGGTGGGCTCCAGGGTAATTTGGATGTCCTTCGCCGCCGCCTTTGGGGCGATTTGGGAAAGGGCGGCATCGATGACACCTTGTAAATATCCCCTGGCCGGATGCAGGGCGATGACCCCGGATTCCAAGCGGGAGGTTTTCACCAGCGCGTCCATTAAACTTTGCAGCTTCTTCGTTTGCCCCTCCAGCGCATCCAGGCAATCCCGGTTTCCCGGCTGCTCCAGGAGCAGCTGGGTGTACAGCAGAATATTGGCGATAGGCGTTTTGGTCTGGTGGGAAATGTCCCCGATGAGGGCCTTCAGCTTCTCCTTTTCCGCGGCTACATTTTGGGCGGACACCGTGGACGCCGCCAGATAGTGGGCCAGCTTGCTTTCCAGCGCGGAGAGCATGGATTCATCGAAGCTGTCCTCCGTAAAATTTCCCTGCATGGCGATATCCAGCATGCGATTTAGGTTTTCCAAAATCCGCCGGGTGCGGCGGCGATACCAGAATACGATTCCACCCGCCAGCAAAATGGAGGCGGCCACGATTGCGTAGGTCATATCACTTCACCGCCCAGGTATAGCCGATGCCGTACACCGTCTTCAAATATTGGGGACTGGAAGGCGCATCCTCCAGTTTGTCCCGCAGCCGTTTGACGGTGACGGACAGGGCGTTTTCGTCCACATATTCCGCCCCGTCCGTCCAGATCCGGTCTATCAATGTGCCCCGGGACAGGGTCTGCCCCCGGTTTTCCACCAATATCCGCAGCAGCTTCTGTTCTGTCTTACTCAGTTCCAGGCTCTGACCCGCTTTGCGGAATTCCATCCGGTCGAAATCGAACAGGAAATCATCGAAAGCAAAGCAAGCGCCGTTTCTTCCGGCGCTCCGCCGTAGCTGGGCGTTCACCCGCGCCCGAAGAACCGCCAACGAAAAGGGCTTGGTAATGTAGTCATCCGCCCCGGATTCCAATCCGGTGACGATGTCCATTTCCAGATCGTTGGCGGTGAGCAGAATCACGGGAACACGGCTGACCTGCCGAACCTTCCGCAGCAGCTCCAAACCGCTGCCGTCCGGCAGGTTCACATCCAGAATCAGAAGATCATAGGCTTTCTGCGTCACAGCTATGTTTCCCTGCGCCAATGTGCGGCACAGCTGTATGTCCACCGCCGGGCTTTGCAGCGCCAGTTGAATTCCGCAGCCCAAAGCGGTGTCGTCTTCCAGCAGGAGGATGCTCTGCATAGCTGTCACCTTCTTTCCTTTTCTACATCATAGCACAGGAAACCGGAAATGTCGATGCTCCCGATTCTTAAGTCTTTCTTATCCCCGGAACGCAAAGGGGAAAGCCGTTACGCCGTTTTGCCACCCTCGATCCACTGCTTGAACAGCTGGTGCATACCGGTAGAGGCCAGGCCGCTAAGGGCGCCGTTGAGAATGACCTCGGGCGTGACGGCCCAGCCGTTTAGCCACACTGCCAGCAAGACGCCCAGGATGGTTACGGCAGTGGGAATGATTTTGTTGTCCACATCCTTCAGCCAGTGCTTGACGATATAACCAACCACCAGGCAGATGCCCAGGATGATGGGACTTACGTAAGCGTTTAACATTTCCATAGAAAAACCTCCTTAAGAATTGTGATAGCGGCTAAGCGTCTCCAGAGCTTCCATTCTATGCTGGATAACCTTGATCTGCTCCTCCACAACGGGCATCCGCCGAGCGAAGTTGTTGTGCTCCCGGACTTCCCGGGTCAGCTCGTCCAGCTTGGTCTCCGTAACCGCCTGGCTTTTGCCGTTGGCAATCAGCACCCCCAGCAGGGTGACGCCGCCGGTGATGAGGGCGGTGATGATGCTTTCCATCTCTTCACCCCTTTTACAGTACGTCCATATGGACGTAGCAGTCGTCAATGGGATAGGCATAGCGTACCGGCAGCGTCTTGACATAGTCCAGCAGCGCCGCCCCGGAAATGCCCTTCACGCAGAAGTCCACGGCCTTCCCCAGAAGATGCCGGCTGTTTGGAACAGAGCCGGGCAGGGCGTCATTGTGGGCCTGGCACCGAACGCCGCTGGATACCACAGCGGGGCTGCCGAAATGGGCGCGCACCTGGTCGGCCAGCCGAACCAGGGTTTCCTCCGGTTCCGCCGGGAATCCCCCGCACCGGCCGCAGGGGCAGCGGAACTCGGCGCGTTGAAAATAGCGGATATCCTGCCACCAGTCCACAGTCGCGGGCGCTTCCCCCGTGGCGATGATCTCCCGGATCCGCTTTTCCGCGGTCTCATTGAAATCTCCGTTCCCGCTCAGCCGGTACGCCCGCAGGAAGGCCTCGGCCGCGGCCCTGGACTGCCTGCCCCAGATGCCGTCAATGGCGCCTTCGTAGTAGCCCAGATAGGCCAATAGGCATTGTTTTTGCTTGATTGTCATTTCACATCCCTCCGTAAATAGGCTCAAACGGCGTCCTTGTCAAGCAGACGCCGTCTGACAAAAAAGCAAAAAAAGCCGCCGTCTCGAAAGAAACGGCGGCAGGGGGATCAAAATATGGTTTATTGGCCCTTTTCTGTCCATTCCTCAATCTGGCGGGCAATGGGGCAGTTGGTTTGATAGAGGCAGCTGCCATAGCAGCAGTCCGCCTCGCTGAGGACGCCGTCCTCCAGGATGACCTCCACCATGCGGCTGGCATCCAGCTGGCGGCAGTAGCCGGAACAAAAATGTTCTGTCTCCATGGAATCAATCCTCCGTAATGCAGTAGCCTCTGGGGCCGATGGTCAGCCAGTCCGGAGCCACAATTTGCAGATTATAGCCCAGCACCGGCTTCCCGGAGGGGATCTCCCAGGCGTCGCCGCTGCGGTTGCAGTAGACCCGGAAGGTCTTTCCGCCGTAGCTGCGGGTAAAGCCGATGTGCTTGTCCGCCGCCTTGAAGAAGTGGATGTCCCCCAGGCGGAAGGCCTCATGCTCCCGGCGCAGACGGCCCAGGCGCTTGAAATGGTTCAAAAATTCCGGATCCTCCCGTCCCCAGGGGTAGGGACGGCGGTTGAAGGGGTCTTTATAGCCCTCCATGCAGGCCTCGTCCCCATAGTACAGGCTGGGGCTGCCCGGGAGGGTGTATTGCAGGAGGGAGGCCGTCAGCAGCCGGTCAAAGGCCACGTCGAACTGGTTCCGGGACAGATGGCGCTTGGCCTTTTCCTCCCGGCTGCCGTCAAAATCATCCACCAGCGCCGTCAGAATCCGGGGGGTATCGTGGGTGCCCAGCAGATTCATGTTGCACTGCACCACCTCTGGCGGGTAGTTCTCCACAATGGACATCACCGTGTCCTTGAGGCCCTTTCCGGTGTCATGGCCCCGGACGTACTCGATGATGGCGGTGCGGAAGGGGTAGTTCATCACGCAGTCCAGTTCCCCGGCGGTGAAATAGGTGCGGCGTTTTCCGTAGGCGCATTTATTGGAGGCGTCCTCCCAGACCTCGCCCAGCAGCAGGGCGTCGGGATTGATCTGCTTGATCCGTTTGCGCAGCAGCTGAATAAATTCATCCGGCAGCTCGTCCGCCACATCCAGCCGGAAGCCGTCGGCCCCCAGCTTCATCCAGTGGGCCACCACGCTGTCCTCTCCCGTGATAATATAGTCGAGGAAGGTCGGATCCATTTTATTCACCGTGGGCAGGGTGTCGAAATTCCACCAGGAATTGTAGCTGTCCGGCCAGTGGTAAAACCGGAACCAGCCGGCATAGGGAGACTGCTGGGAATTGTAAGCGCCGCAGCTGTCAAAGGCCCCCTCCCGGTTAAAATACAGGCTATTGGAGCCGGTGTGGGAATACACCCCGTCCAGGATCACCCGAATGCCCCGTTTGTGCGCTTCTCGACACAATTCCGCAAAATCCGCCTCGGTGCCCAGCATGGGGTCGGGAGTCTTGTAGTCGCCGGTGTCGTAGCGGTGGGAGGAGAAGCTCTTGGAGATGGGGTTGAGGTAGAGAATCGTGGTTCCCAGGCTGGCGATGTAGTCCAGCTTTTCGGTGATGCCCTTAAAATTGCCGCCGTAGAAGTCGTTGTTCAGCACCTTTCCCTCGGGCGTGGGCCTCCAGTCCACCTCCTCGTTCCAGGAGGCGTGGACGGTGTAGGGTTCCAGCTTTCCCGTTAGGTCGCATTCTCCGGCCTTGTGGAAACGATCCGGAAAAACCTGATAGTAGGTAGCGCCCTTGGCCCAGTCGGGGGTATGGAAATCGGCGGGCACGCAGCTGAGCTGCCACAGATCCCCCGCCTCCATATTGGTGTCGTCCCCCTGCTTAAACAGCCGGAAGCTTCCATCGGGGGTGTCGATGAGAAAATAGTAGAAATACAGCCCCGGCTGGGGAATGGAAAAGCTGCCGCCGAAAATTTCATAGGCGCCCTTGCGGCTTTCCAAGGTCAAGGCGATATTCTGGGCATTGCTGCCGCCGTCATAGTTTAAAATGCAGGTGACCCGGGTAGCCTCCACCTGGGCAGGAATGTGGATGTGCAGCTGGCACGCCTGCCCGGGGTTTAGGCAGCCGAAGGGGGTCTTATACAGGGCCTGCTTACTGTCAAATAAAATCCGCATGGTAGACTCCTTTACCAATGATTCTGCAAAAGGGTAGCCATTGGGTATTATATCCCATAATCTGGAAAAAGAAAAGAGAAAATTTCACGCTATCCGCCATCTTTTCATCCCTTGTCAAAGGACTGTGCGCTTGCCTGCGGCTCGGCCATTCTAAAGTAAGGACGCCACGCTTTCCTTTTCCAGCACGGTGACGGGAATGGTCTTGTGCCGGGCGGAAGCGCCGTTTTCAATGGCCTGGCACAATAGAGTCAAGCTTTCCCGGGCCAGGGTCTCCACCGACTGGGCTACGGTGCTCAGCCGGGGCAGGGTATACTGCCCGATATCCAGACCGTCCAGCCCTATCACGGACACATCCTCCGGCACCCGCTTCCCCGCGTCCCGCAGCGCCCGGATGGCGCCAATGGCCATCACATCGGACATGGCGAACAGGGCGGTGAAATCCCGATTCCGTTCCAGCAGCACCTGCGCCGCCCGAAAGCCCCCTTCAAAGGAGAACCGGCAAGCCTCATAATCCTGCTCCGGGTCAAAGGCGATGCCGTGCTCCCGGAAAGCTGCCTGGCATCCCGCGTACCGCAGGGCCGTGGTGTCAGAGATGCTCCGCTGGCCGCCGATGACCACGATTTTGGTATGCCCCAGAGCGGCCAAATGCTCCACCGCCAGCCGCCCAGCCAGCACATCATCGGAGGTGACGCTGGACAGATTCTGAAAGGGCAGCTGCTCCGCGGAGCTGGTGACCAGCACACAGGGCAGGTGAATCAAATGAAAATCCCGACGGAAATTCTCCTGGTTGCCTCCCAGAAACAAAATGCCCCGGGGCTTTTTCTCCTGGCACAGCCGTACCGCCCGGCGCACCTCATTTTCATTTTCGTCAATATAATCCACCACAAGGGGATATTCCGTCTGGTCGATCCGGCTTTGCAGCGCCACCAGCAGGCTGTTGAACAGTTCGTTGCCCGCGCCCTTGCAGATGGTGATGATCGCGCTGCCATGCTGCTGCTTGAGCTGCTGGGCGTTGGCGTTGAGTTGAAAGCCGGATTCCTCTGCCGCCCGCAGGATGGATTCCCTGGCTTGGAGACTGACGTGGGGCTGATTGTTCAGCACCCGGGAAACCGTACCCACACTGTAGCCTGTCTGTGCCGCCAAATCTTTGATTGTCATGCAGCCGCCTCCTTTTTCTGATATGGAAACGTTTACACAGATGTGTGACCTTATTATATCCCAGATCTGTCGATAATGCAAGCGTTTCTCAAAAAAACCATTCTGCCGCAAGGGCTTTCAGTATTTCTGCCAGAAAACCTATTAGGCGTTGGGCCTTCTGTAAGGCGGTTTTCCGGCGGTATGTTTTTCCATGCGGAATTCTTTGGGCTAAAAAGTTCAAAAATAATTCAAAAAGCACCCATTGACTTTTTTGGCACTCTCTGGTATAGTGTGCTTAGCACTCAAGAGAACAGAGTGCTAAAGAAAACAAACCAGGGCCAGGCCCAAGGAAAGGAGGAATTTCATGGAACTGACGGAACGGAAAAAGAAGGTTCTGCGCAGCGTGGTGGATTTGTATATCCGCACTGCCGAGCCGGTTGGCTCCAAGGCCGTCACCGAACTGCCGGATATGAAATATTCCTCCGCCACCATCCGCAATGAAATGGCGGAGCTGACCACCCTCGGGTATCTGGAGCAGCCCCACACCAGTGCGGGCCGGATTCCCTCCGCCGCTGGCTACCGGCTGTATGTGGATGAGCTGATGATGGACTACCGCCTCTCCATCGACGAGACAAAATCCATCAACACCGCCATCGAGGAAAAAATGCAGCGGGTGGACAAAATGGTGGAAAAGGTGGCAAAGCTGGTTTCCCAGGCCACCAATCTTCCCGCCATCTCCGCCGCCTCCCGTTCTGGAGATGCCTGCGTGAAGCATTTCGAGCTGATTCAGGCAGGAAAGGACAGCATCATCCTGGTGCTGATGCTCCCCAACGACCAGGCGGTGAACAAGGTCATCAAGCTGCCCCTCACGCTGTCGGAGACAGATCTGAAGCTGCTCAGCGCGGTGCTGAACGCCTCCATGACGGACATTCCCCTGGAGGACTTCACCGCCGAACGGATGGAAAAGGTCATGCGCTCCGCCGGAAAGGCCGCGGCGCTGGTGCCTGTGGTGCTGGATTTCACCCAGGAAACCTTGAAAAGCCAAGGCTCCACCAATGTGGCTGTGGCCGGTCAGGCCCGGCTGCTGGGACTTCCCGAGTACCGGGATGTGGACAAAGCCCAACGGGTGCTGGATTCCATTGACGCGGAGGCGCTGAGCAATCTCCCGGCGGTGATGGAAAACGCCAACGGCACCAAGGTCATCGTAGGCCCGGAAAATGTGGCGGACGAATTGAAGGATGCCTCCGTGGTGATGACAAAGTTCGACATTGGCGACGGCATGCAGGGCATGATTGGCGTGGTCGGCCCCACCCGGATGGACTACGCCAAGGTTACCGCCCGGTTGAGTTACTTCGCGGAAAGCTTGAGCAAGCTGTTTGCCAAGCCCGAGCAGCCCCAGCTGCCCGGTGTCAGCGAACCGCCGGAGGAACCGAAGGAATAGAAAAACAGGAACGCTTGCGGGGCTTATCCCCCACGCGCTTGAACCATAGGAGGAATGAACGTGGCAGAAGAAAAGAAGATGAAAGAAGATCCTGTTGAGGAAACCCCAATCCCCGAGGAGGAGCTGGTTCCGGAGGAAACCCCGGAAGAAACCCCGGTTGACCCCTGGGAGGAAAAATATAACGCCGAGCACGATGCCCGGCTGCGGCTGGCGGCAGAATATGACAACTTCCGCAAGCGCACCGCCAAGGAGAAGGACGCCACCTACGGCAACGGCAAGGCCGACGCCGTAACCAAGATGCTCCCCGTATACGACAACCTGGAGCGGGCGCTGAACCAGCCCACCGAGGACGCCGCCTTCAAAAAGGGCGTGGAGATGACCATGACCGAGCTGGTGAAGATCTTGAACGGTCTGGGAGTGGAGATCTTCGGAGAGGTTGGCGACAGCTTCGACCCCAACATGCACAACGCCGTGATGCACACGGAGGACGAAAGCCTCGGCGAGAACGTCATCGCTCAGGTCTTCCAGAAGGGCTTCAAGATCGGCGAGAAGGTTGTCCGGTTCGCAATGGTGCAGGTGGCGAATTAACACACCTGTAGGGCGGCTTGCCCTCAAGCCGCCGGGCATCCGCCGGATGCCATTGCCCAAAAGGGCAATCTAAAAAAATTGAACGCCTTGCGGCGTTGTGATGCTGACGCATCACCGGCGGCTTGAGGGCAAGCCGCCCTACCAAATCTGTAAAAACTTATCTTTTCATATATTTAGGAGGAAAATTATTATGTCTAAGATTATCGGTATTGACTTGGGTACTACCAATTCCTGTGTGGCTGTTCTGGAAGGCGGCGAGCCTGTTGTCATCGCCAACGCCGAAGGCACCCGCACCACGCCCTCTGTTGTGGCCTTCTCCAAGACCGGCGAGCGTATGGTCGGCCAGGTGGCAAAGCGTCAGGCTGTCACCAACGCGGATCGCACCGTTTCTTCCATCAAGCGTCACATGGGCGAAAATTACCACGTCACCATTGACGGCAAGGGCTACACCCCCCAGGAGATCAGCGCCATGATCCTGCAGAAGCTGAAGGCGGACGCCGAGAGCTATCTGGGCCAGACGGTTACCGAGGCCGTCATCACCGTTCCCGCTTACTTCTCCGACGCCCAGCGTCAGGCCACCAAGGACGCCGGCAAGATTGCGGGTCTGGATGTAAAGCGGATCATCAACGAGCCCACTGCCGCTGCCCTGGCCTACGGCCTGGACAAGGAGCAGGAGCAGAAGATCATGGTCTATGACCTGGGCGGCGGTACCTTCGATGTGTCCATCCTGGACATCGGCGACGGCGTCATCGAGGTTCTGGCCACTGCCGGCGACACCCACCTGGGCGGCGACGACTTCGACCAGCGGATCATGGATTACCTGGTTGCCGAGTTCAAGAAGGCCGAGGGCATCAACCTGGCTTCTGACAAGGTTGCTATGCAGCGTCTGAAGGAAGCCGCTGAGAAGGCCAAGATCGAGCTGTCCGGCGTCACCTCCACCAACATCAACCTGCCCTATATCACCGCCGACGCCACCGGCCCCAAGCACCTGGACGTGACCTTAACCCGGGCCAAGTTCAATGAGCTGACCGCCGACCTGGTGGAGCGGACCATGAAGCCTGTCCGTCAGGCCATGTCCGACGCTGGTCTCAGCGCCTCCGATATCCACAAGGTGCTGCTGGTTGGCGGCTCCACCCGTATCCCCGCCGTGCAGGATGCCGTGAAGAGCATCACCGGCAAGGAAGGCTTCAAGGGCATCAACCCCGACGAGTGCGTGGCTGTGGGCGCTGCCATTCAGGGCGGCGTGCTCACCGGCGATGTGCAGGACATCCTGCTGCTGGATGTCACGCCTCTGTCCCTGGGCATTGAAACCATGGGCGGCGTGTTCACCCGTCTGATCGACCGCAACACCACCATCCCCACCCACAAGAGCCAGATCTTCTCCACCGCTGCGGACGGCCAGACCTCCGTTGAGGTGCATGTCCTCCAGGGCGAGCGGGAAATGGCCGCTTACAACAAGACCCTGGGCCGCTTCCAGCTGGGCGGCATCGCTCCCGCGCCTCGCGGCGTTCCTCAGATTGAGGTCACCTTCGACATCGACGCCAACGGCATCGTGAAGGTCTCCGCCAAGGATCTGGGAACCGGCAAGGAGGCTAACATCTCCATCACTGCCTCCACCAACCTGAGCCAGGAGGACATCGACAAGGCTGTGAAGGAAGCCGAGCAGTACGCTGCCGAGGACAAGGCCCGCAAGGAAGAGGTCGACACCCACAACGCCGCCGATCAGACCGTCTACCAGACCGAAAAGACTCTTAACGAGCTGGGCGACAAGATCGACGCCTCCGAGAAGGCCTCCATCCAGAGCGCCATCGATAAGCTGAAGGAAGTCAACAAGGGCAATGACATTGCTGCCATCAAGGCCGCTACCGAGGAAGTCCAGCAGGCTTTCTACAAGGTGTCCGAGAAGCTGTATCAGCAGGCTGCGCCCCAGGACGGCGCTCAGGCCGCTGGCGGTAACTACCAGCAGCCCGGCGACGACGGCGTGGTGGACGCGGACTACGAGAGCGTTGACTAAACAAAAAAGCCCAAGGGGCGGCAAACGCCGCCCCTTATTGGCGTTTGCAGGGCGAACAGCCAATACGTGCGCTGGCTGGGTGGTATTCGTTACACCATTGGGTGCAGCTCGGTAACGGTGGAGCGAAAAACACCTTCCCCCGGGGGGAAGGTGCCCCAGTGCGCACACTGGGGCGGATGAGGAACGGCGACAGCCTCCGATTCAGCTGGCACTTGCGTTGTGAGGGAATGGTATGGAACGTAACCAGAACTTGAAAAAGAATGCCCAATCACTGCGAAAGAACCAAACCAAAGAAGAAAACCTCCTCTGGTACCGGTTTTTAAGACGATTTCCTGTTCCATTCCGGAGGCAGTATATCATTGGCAATTACATTGCAGATTTCTATTGCTACCGGGCGAAACTGGTGGTGGAACTGGATGGTTCCCAGCATTATGAACCGAAGGAAATGGCGAAGGATGCTGAGCGAACCCGGTATTTGGAGTCTCTGGGACTTACCGTACTGCGTTTTACCAATCTGGATGTCCAACAGCGTTTTACAGGTGTATGTGAAAGAATCGACAATGTTGTGAAGGAACGGACTGCGGTGTAATACTTCCGATATCGCCGTTCCTCATCCGCCCCTTCGGGGCACCTTCCCCCCGGGGGAAGGCATTTCTTGTGAGGTGTAATGAAATATGGCAGAAAACAAACGTGACTATTATGAGGTACTGGGCGTCAACAAGGACGCCAGCGCCGAGGAAATAAAGAAGGCCTACCGAAAGGCTGCCCTCAAGTACCACCCTGACCGGAACCCCGGCAATAAAGAAGCCGAGGAGAAATTCAAAGAGGTAGGCGAGGCCTACGAGGTGCTGTCCGATACGGAAAAGCGCCAGCGCTATGACCAGTTCGGCTTTGCCGGAGTGGATCCCAACTTCGGCGGCGGTGCCGGCGGCGCTTACGGTGGCGCTGGCTTTGGCGGCTTTGGGGATTTCAGCGACCTGGGGGATATTTTCGGTGATTTCTTTGGCGGCGGCAGAAGCCGGGGCAGCCAGCAGAGCGCCCCTCGCCGAGGTGAAAATGTGATGACCCGGCTGGAGCTGACCTTTGAGGAGGCGGCCTTCGGCTGCGAGAAAGAAGTGGCCGCCCAGCGGATCGAGAACTGCGCCGTCTGCAACGGTACCGGCTCCGCCGACGGCGTCATCGAGACCTGCCAGCAATGCCGTGGCACCGGCCAGGTTCGCACGGTACAGAATTTCATGGGTATGCAGATGCAGTCCAGCACCACCTGTCCTGCCTGTAACGGCCGGGGCAAGGTCA
>CAMEWZ010000018.1 GCA_945946745.1 uncultured Clostridia bacterium
CCCGCCCGAAAGCCGCCGGTATACAGGCTCAAATCCGCGTCCAGCACGCCAACCAGCGTCACGTCGGGCAGATTCAAGCCCTTGGCCACCATCTGGGTTCCGATCAGCACCGGGATTTTCTCCCGCTGAAACCGTTCCAGTATTTTTTCATGGGTATTCACCGCGCTGACGGTATCCGCGTCCATGCGGATGGTGGGCATATCCGGAAACAGGGTTTCCAGCTCCTGCTGAACCTTCTGGGTTCCGGTGCCGATGGTTTTCAGCGGCCCGCCGCAGTCGGGGCACCGCTCCGGCGCGGCCTGCGAATAGCCGCAGTAGTGGCACATCAGCCGCCGGTTGGCGCTGTGATAGGTCAGCCGCACGCTGCACCGGGGACACTCCGGCGCTTTCCGGCAGTCCACGCACACCAGCGCCCGGGATGCCCCCCGGCGGTTCAGGAGCAGTATGGTCTGCTTTCCCGCGCTTCGGGTATCCAGGATGGCCTGGCGCAGGGGAATGCTGAGGGAGGTATCGTTGCCCAGCTTCAGCTCCTCCCGCATATCCACGATCTCTACCTCCGGCAGCGGGCGGCCATTATAGCGCCGGTTCAAGGTATACAGCCGGTAATCGCCCACGCTGGCCCGGTACATACTCTCGATGGAGGGTGTGGCAGAGCCCAGCAGTACCAGGGCGTTCTCCTTCGCCCCCCGCCAGATGGCCACCTCTTTGGCCCAGTAGCGGGGGGAATTCTCGGACTTGTAGGAGTGCTCCTGCTCCTCGTCCAGAATGATAAGGCCGGGGTCGCAGGGAGCAAACACCGCCGAGCGGGTGCCCACTACCACCCTGGCTTCGCCGGAGCGAACCCGTTTCCACTGGTCATACCGCTCCCCTGCCCCCAGGCTGCTGTGAAGCACCGCCACTTGATCTCCAAAATAGGCCACCATCAGCCCCAAAAGCTGCGGCGTCAGGGCAATCTCCGGCACCAGCAGCAGGGCGCTCTTGCCCTTATCCAGGCACTTTTGAATCAATGGAATATACACGGAGGTCTTTCCCGAACCGGTGACCCCCCGCAGCAGGGCAACGCCGGGATTTTGGCGCACCAGCTGGGCCAGCAAGCCCTCAAAGCAGGCCTGCTGCTCCGGATTTAACACCAGCGGCCCGTCCAGCTTCGCCGGGCGGATCTCCCGGCACCGGAGCACGGGGCGCTCGGATAAAGTCAGATACCCCAGCTTTTCCAGCCGGGCGATGGTCGCCGTGGAGGCGCCGGTAAAATAGCACAGCTCCTTCACCGACACGCTTCCCACCGCGCACATCAGCTCCAGCACACTTTTCTGCATCGCCGCCGACTTGGAACGGCGGGAAGCAAAGTCCATGGCCTCCTCCACAGAGGAAGCCAGCGACGCGATTTTTTCGGTTTTATCCGTGAGACGGCGCAGATAATCGGTTTCGGCAGAAATCCACTTTTTCCGGCTCAGATAGCCCAGGATGTCTGCCAGCTGCTCCCCATCGGGAACCGCCCTTCGCAGCGCCGGTTCCTCCGCGCTGCCGCCCAGGCTTTCCAGCAGCTGCAACACCTCCCGCGCGCCCTCCTTGCGGATGGTGGCGTTTTTCCAGGAATCCTCCTGGGTCAAGGAGATGGTCTGCCTGGCCTGGAACCAGATGCCCGCAGGCAGAATGGCCCGGATGGCATCATAGAAGGTGCAGAAATACCGCTCCCGCAGAAAGGCCGCCAGGCGCAGCTGGGTTTCGGTCAAAAGCGGTTCCGCGTCCAGGCAGCGCTCAATAAACTTGAGTTTTTCCCCGCTGCCCTCCTCCACCGTCAGCACCACGCCTTCGGTTCGCTTGTTGGCCCTGCCAAAGGGCAGCGCCACCCGCTGACCGGGAAACACCGTCATATCCTCCGGAATTTGGTAGGAATAGGGCTTGTCAATGGCAAAATTTGCCGCGGAAACCGCAATTTTTGCAATCATAACGCCCTCCTCCCATGGGTTATCCGAAGAAATCCCCGAGGTTTCCGAAATAAAAAGGATTTCCTTCTGATGTTCGCTCTTGGTTAATTCTTGTATTCGTCCTTCACGGTAGCGGTCAGCTCACCGGCCGCCACTTCCTGGATCGCCATGGTCACAGGCTTCTCGGGCAGATCCTCCTGGAAGGCCTCCGCCTCCGCAGCGATCTGACGGGCGCGGTGGGCCACCAGGTTCACCAGCAGGTAACGGCTATCCACATTCTTCAGCAATTCCGCAACAGGGGGGTAAAGCATAATAAAGTCCTCCAAATCAATAATTACGCCAAATTGGCAATGATGGTTAAAATTTCATCCGCGCAGCGCTCCGCATCGTCGTTGGTCACCACATAGTCGTACCAGCTGCGCTGCTCCATTTCCCAGGCAGCCCGCTCCATGCGCACTTGAATCTGATCCTCCGGGGTGTCTCCCCGGCCCCGCAGCCGACGCTCCAGCTCCTGCATGGAGGGCGGCATCAAGAAGATCAGCACCGCGTCCGGCGCGGAACGCTTCACCTGCTTGGCGCCGTTGGGTTCGATATCCAGCAGCACCGGCCCGTGGGCCAGCTTTTCCTCCGCCTGGGCGCGGGGGGTGCCATAGTAGTTTTTCGCGTGCGCATCATATTCCAGGAATTCGCCCCGGGCGATCATTTCCTCAAAGCGCTCCTTGGTCACAAAATAATAATGTACCCCATCGATTTCCCCCGGTCTGGGCGGCCGGGTGGTGGCGGAGACGGAAAAAGACAGGTCGCTTCGTTTTTTCATCATGATACCCAAAACCGTGCCTTTTCCAACACCGGACGCCCCGGAAATGACAAAGAGTTTTCCTTTGCTCATGGCTACGCCTCCTCTTTCTTCTCCTGCTTGTCCATCCAGCGGTCACACAGGGTTTCCGTGGGGATGGCGGACAGGATCACATGATCCGTATCCATCAGCAGCACCGCCTGGGTTTTGCGGCCGTAGGAAGCATCGATCAGCATTCCCCGATCTCTGGCCTCCTGAATGACCCGCTTGATGGGTGCTGAATCCGGCGCCACAATGGCCAGCAGCCGGCCGGCTGCCACCATACTGCCGAATCCAATGTTTATCAGCTTCATACAACACCTCGGCTCTTTTCCGGAATCGGGGCTTACTCGATATTCTGGGTCTGCTCCCGAATCTTTTCCAGCTCTGCTTTCATATCCACCACGACCCTGGCAAGACGCACATCGGAGCACTTGGAACCGATGGTATTTGCCTCCCGGTTCATCTCCTGGAGCAGAAAATCCAGCTTGCGGCCGATGGGGCCGCCGGTGGTCAGCATGTTGTCCATCTGCTCCAGATGGCTGCGCAGACGGACGGTTTCCTCGTCCACCGCGATCTTGTCCGCGAATATGGCAGCCTCCGTCAGGATCCGGCTCTCGTCGATGGCCGTGTTCGCCAGAACCTCCTTCAGCTTGTTTTCCAGGCGGGTTCGGTAGTCCATGACCGTCTGGCCGCTGCCGGACTCCACCTGGGCAACCAACGCCCGGATGGTATCGCCCCGGCTGCGCAGGTCATTTTCCAGAGCCTTCCCCTCCGCCGTGCGCATGGCGTCGAAATTTTCCAGGGCCTTCGCCACCACACACATCAGATCCGCTTGAAGCTGTGTTTCGTCCACCTCCGCCCGGTCAACGGTGAAGACATCCGCCATCCGGGACAGCGAGGACACGCTGATATCGTCCCGAATTCCATACTGCTCCGCCATCTGCTTCATGGCGGCCAGGTAGCCCTCCACCATCGCCTGGTTCAGCGACACCGTCACATCCTCCGCGCCTTCGCTGCGGACAGAGAGGAACACGTCCACCTTGCCCCGGGAAATGGTGGCTTTCACGGCCTGCTTCACCGCGTCCTCCGCAAAGGAAAGGCCGCGGGGCAGCTTTACGGTGCAGTCCAGATAACGGTTGTTGACAGAACGCAGCTCCACGGTAAATTCCCGTCCGTTTACTGTCTCCACCGCCCGGCCATAGCCGGTCATGCTTTTAACCATGGTTATCTTCCTCTTTTCTCAAGGCTCCCGCCGGAATGTCCCCGGCAAAGGCCGTAATGGTATAACCGATATTCTGCCGGCGCGCCACTTTGCGGTCATACACGACCACCCCCGCTACGCCCAGGACAAACCCCAATCCGGCGATCCACGGGCCGAAATTTCCCAGCAGGGAACCCAGGGAATAGCCCAGGAAGAACAGCGCCAAGGGCAGCACATACAGCACCGCCGCCGCCTTCAGAACCGGCGCGCTTTCCGACTCCACTCGAACCAGATCCCCGGCTCCCGCGCCGATGGGGTTACCGGCGGTGAACAGCACCGCCTCCTTTGCCGCGCCGCAGCCGGAGCATTTGTGGCAGTCCCCGGAGCAGGCGCTCTCCCGGACATGCACCACCAGGGCCGTTCCGTTGGGATAGGCCTCCTTCACCCGCACCATCTGCTCCATATCAGCCCTCCGATACCTGCACCGTGGCGGAAACCGCGTTGGTCTTCAGTGCGCCCACATGCTCAAAGCCCTCGGCAAACACAATGTTGGCTTTGTAGGTAGCGGTGCCCACCTCGGCGGCGGAGAAGTCCACCACCACCGAAATATCCTTCTGGGCCAGCTTGCTCATCTCCGCGGCGGGGCCGCGCACCTTCACATTCAGATTCGCGTTGATGATCTCCGCCTTCAATCCCTCGGGCAGGTTGACGATCTGGAAATCATCGATGAGAAACTCCTTGGTCACCAGATTGGAAAAGCGCACGTTCACCGTTGCCTCGGTAACGCCGGTCTGGTTCGTGACGCCCTCCGGCAGGCTGATGGGGAATTTCAGCTCGTTGACATTCTTATCCAGATCCGCCAAATTGATGGTGGCAACCGTATAGGTCTCGCCCAGCTCCGCCAGTACCGCCTCGCCGCCGGAGACCCGGATGGTTTCGGGGGAGAGTTTAATGGTGGTGTTTTCCTCGGTGGCGCCGCCGCCGTAGACCACCTCCACCACCAGATCCATCTCCTTGATCCGCTGAATCTGCATATCCAGGCGAACCTCCTCGGCGCTGGTCGTGATCTGCTCCGCGTCCACCGGCTTGCCGTCGGCATCGCACAGGGTATAGCGGAAGCTCTTGCTGATGGACTCCACCTGCTCGGACAAATTGATCTCAATTTCCCCATGGTCGATCCGATCCGCCACTGCCGCAGGGCCAATAATCGTGATGACCGGATTGTCCAGGATCACATTTTCCGTGTCGTAAATATAGTTTTCCGACCGGGTGCCTGTCCACTTTACCTGGACGGGAATCTCCTTGGTTCGGCGGTAATCCACATTGACGTAAATCACGGTAGGATTGCGGGATTCCACCGTCAAGGCGCTGCTGGACACATCGCTGGGATACGCCGGCGTATAGGATAGGGCGATTTTCTCCCCCGGCTCTGTGATCTTGGACAGATCCGCCTTCACCGTCAGATTGTTGCTGGTGCTGAGCTTATTCAGATCCCCCCGGGTGCCGGACAAATGCAGGGACACCGCGCTGGCAGATTTGGAGGTAATCATCAAATTCCGCTCATTTAGTACGGACTCGCCCTCCATCACCACCGGGACATTGTAGTACGTCCGGTCATCCTGCTGGCTCACCGTGCTCACCACGTACAGCCACAGGCCGAAGGCGACCACGAAGGACAGCACCAAGGAATATAGCTTACTTCTTCTCATAGCCGTCGGCCTCCTTCCCCGGATTGGCTATCTTATCCCAAAAACGGTGTTTGCTTTCCGTCTGCGCCTCCGGGCACAGCTCCATATGCAGCAGCTTCTCCAGAGTCTCCGGCGCCAGGAAACGCTTCAGCACGCCGTTCACCGCCACGGAGATGGCGCCGTTTTCCTCGGAGACCGCCACCACCACCGCGTCGGAAACCTCACTGGTGCCAACTGCCGCATGATGCCGGGTGCCCAGCGCCTTGGGGATATTCGGGCTGTGGGACAGGGGCATCACGCAGCCGGCGTAGGCAATCCGGCCATCCCGGATGATTACGGCGCCGTCATGCAGGGGGGAATTTTTGAAGAAAATATTCCGCAACAGCTGGTCGGAAACCTGGGCATCGATCTGGGTGCCGGTTTTCTGGAACTCCATCAAGGGATTCTCCCTGGCAAAGACGATCAGCGCGCCCACCTTGCCCTTGCTCATGGTCTCGCAGGCCATGACGGTTTGCCGGATCACCGCGTCCATCTCCTGGGCCGGCTTGCTGACGCCAAAGAAATTCCGCAGCCGCACACTGCCCAAGTGATCCAGCATCCGCCGCAGCTCCGGCTGGAACAGCACCACAAAGGCCAGCAATCCAATGGCCAGCACCTGACTGAGAATCCAATTCAAGGTATGCAGCTTCATAACTCCGGTCAGCCAGGCCACCAGCACCAGTGCCGCAACGGTACGGGCCAGGCGCATAATATGGGGTGTCCGGATCAAAGGCAGCAGCTTGTAAATCAAAAACGCCACCAGCGCAATGTCCAGATAATCCGTCCACTGCATACTCAGAACGATCTGAATAAAATTCTGAATGGTTTCCATCTTGCCCTTACCCCTTTTATGTCAACTGTTTCACAGCGCATAATACGCTATCGTATATTTACCTATTATCCGCTTTATTATAGCGAATCCCAGCGCTGATAGCAATAGACATTCTGTAAAAATTTTATCTCCGAAACCGGGGGAATTTGGTTGCGGCAGAAAGGAAAGCCTCCGTCTGCGCGGATGTGTTGTCCCAGCCGAAGCTGACCCGCACCGTTCCCGTTTCCAATGTTCCGGCGCTTTCATGGGCCAGAGGCGCGCAGTGCAGTCCGGCGCGAACCGCGATGCCCTGCTTGGCCAGCATCGCCGCCGCTTCCTCGCAGTCCATTCCCGGCAGGAAGGACACGGTGGCTGCCTGGTGCTCTCCGGTGTATACCTGCATGCCCATCTTCTCCAGCTTTCCGGCGCAGTCCATAGCCAGGCGATGCTCCCGCCGGAAAATCGCCTGTTCCCCGGCTGACAGCACCTGACGAATGCCCGTTTCCAATCCGGCGCAGCCCGGTACATTCAGCGTCCCTGCCTCCAGCCGTTCCGGCAGCTCCGGCGGCATGGTCTGCGCTATGGACATGCTGCCGGTTCCGCCGTACAGCAGAGGCTCCGCCCCCGCCCGGCACAGCAGCAGTCCCGTTCCCTGGGGGCCAAGCAGTCCCTTGTGTCCCGGCATGGCAATGAAATCCGCCCCCAGTGTCTCCAGTTTCACCGGCAAGGTTCCGGCGGACTGGGCCGCGTCCAGGATGAAGGGGATCCCCCGCTCCCGGCACATCGCCCCGATTTGCTCCACCGGCAAAATATAGCCGAACACATTGGAAACGTGGGTAAACACCGCGGCATCCACCCCGGGCCGAAGGGCTTTGTCAAATTGTTCCAGCGTATCCGTCCAGTCGAACAGTCTCTGCCCCGCCACCTGTAGCTCAGCCCCCAGGGCATGCAGCGGCCGGGTCACCGCGTTGTGCTCAAAGCCGGAGACCACCACCCTGCCTCCCGGCTTGACCAGAGTGCGGATGGCAATGTTCAGCCCATGGGTACAGCTGGCTGTCAGCACCACCTGCTCTGGGCGGCAGTCAAACAGCGCCCCCGCCGCTTCCCGGCAGCGGTACACCTGCCTGGCAGCGGCCATGGCCGCGGCGTAACCGCCCCGTCCGGGATTGGCGCAGCGCGCCATGGCCCGCGCCACCGCGCGCCGGACGGAAAGGGGCTTGGGGAAGGAGGTCGCGCCATTGTCCAGGTAGATCATACCGCCTGCTCCTCCAGCTGACCGTCCTCCTTTTGCAGGTACACCCGGCGCAGAGGCACCTTCCCCTTGCGCAGCAGCTCCACCGCCTGGGAAATATCCGTCGTCCATACCCGCAGAGCATAGCCGCAGCCCTGTTCCTCCATCCACCGGGGTGTCCGCTGTAGGCTGCAACGGACGCCGCCCCGGCCGAGCAGCTGCTCCCCTCTCTGGGCAAAGGTCACGGAACGAAAGGTAATATAATAATGGTTCATCGGCAAACCCTCCCGGCACAATCTATGTTAGACCCGCCGAAAGGGTGCCTGGTTTTTCTTCTTTCCCCGCTTTTCATCATTTTGTACGTTTTGGGAGCCGTTTTCTTCACGGCTCTATTGAAATTCTCCAATTCCTGCATTATAATAAGGAAAAAACCACAAAGGAGGATTCCCATGGAACACAGTAACCCCCTGCTCAACCATCTGAAAAGTGACCACCGGTTCATCACCATCGGCGAAATCATGCTTCGCCTGACCCCGCCCAACTATCAGAAGATCCGCATGGCCAATGAATTCGAGGCCAATTACGGAGGCAGTGAGGCGAACATTGCCCTGGCGCTGGCCAATCTGGGCATCGATTCCACCTTCTTCTCTGTGGTTCCCAACAATTCCCTGGGCAAAAGCGCCATTCGGATGCTGCGCTCCAACGATGTCCACTGCACCCCGGTGATTCTCTCCACCCCCGAGGAAACCCCCACCCACCGGCTGGGCACCTACTATCTGGAAACCGGCTACGGCATCCGGGCCAGCAAGGTCACCTACGACCGCAAGCACTCCGCCATTACGGAATACGACCTGTCCAAGGTGGATATCCCCAAGCTTTTGGAGGGCTTTACCTGGCTGCACGTTTCCGGCATCACCCCCGCGCTGAACAAGACCTGCGCCGACTTTATTCTGAACTGCCTCAAGGTCGCCAAGGAGCTGGGACTCACCACCAGCTTTGACGGCAATTTCCGCAGCAAGCTGTGGACTTGGGAGGAGGCCCGGGATTACTGCACCCTGTGCCTGCCCTATGTGGATGTGCTGCTGGGCATCGAGCCCTATCACCTGTGGAAGGACGAAAATGACCACAGCAAGGGCGACTGGAAGGACGGCGTTCCCCTCCAGCCCAGCTACGAGGAGCAGGACGAGGTGTTCCAGCACTTTGTGGAGCGCTATCCCAACATCCAGTGCATCGCCCGGCATGTGCGCTATGCCCACTCCGGCTCCCAGAACAGCTTGAAGGCCTACATGTGGTATCAGGGCCACACCTTTGAAAGCAAGCTTTTCACCTTCACCATTCTGGATCGGGTCGGCGGCGGCGATGCCTTTGCCAGCGGCTTGATCTACGCCATGATGCGGGGCTATAAGCCCATGGATATGGTGAATTTCGCGGTGGCCAGCTCCGTCATCAAGCACACCATCCACGGCGACGCCAACATCACCGACGATGCCCGCACCATCAAGGAAATCATGAACATGAATTTCGACATTCAGCGCTGAATATGCAAAACGCCCAGCAAACGGCATTCGTTTGCTGGGCGTATGATTAGGAATGGGCCTTTTGCGTCCTGGCACGAAAGCGCCGCTGGGGCCGGTAGCCCCGCTTTTTTAGGCAGGCATAGTAGGCCGGGAACAGGAAGATATCCGCCATGATCCAGGCGGCGGGGTTGGCAAAGCACACCGCGTCAAAGCCGAAGAAGGGCACCAGGCACAGCCCGAACACGCCCCGGGCCACCATCTCGAATACACCGGCGATCACCGCCAGATTGGAGAAGCCCAGTCCCTGGATGGTGAAGCGCAACAGATTCACATACAGCAGCGGCACATAGAAGATGGCGTTGCAGAGCAAAAACTGACGGCTCATGGGAATAATCACGTTGGCCGCCTCCGCGTCACTGGGATCCAGGAAGATGGTGGTCAGCTCGCCGCCGCAGAAGCACAGCACCACCAGGATCACCGCGGAATAGGCAATGCCCAGAATGGAGGCATCCCGCACCCCCTGGTGAACCCGTTCCGGCTTACCGGCGCCGATGTTCTGCCCGGCAAAGGTGGCGGCGGTGGAGCCGATGGCGTCAAAGGGGCAGACGGCAAACATATTCACCTTGCCGCCGGCAGTCATGGCCGCCATGGCGCTGGCTCCCAGGGTATTGACGGCGGTTTGCAGCAGGATGCTGCCAATGGCGGTGATGGAATACTGCATCCCCATGGGCAGGCCCATGGCCAGCAGGCGGCCAATGTAGCTGCCATTCGGGCGCAGATCCTCCCCGTTCAGCTTCAGCACCGGAAAGTGCACCGCCATATGCCGCAGGCACAGCACGCCGGAGATCAGCTGGCTGAGCAGCGTCGCCCAACCGGCCCCCGCCACGCCCATCCCCAGCGCCACAATGCACACGATGTCCAGCGCCACGTTCAGCAGGCTGGAAAAAATCAAGAAAAACAGCGGCGTCCGGGAATCTCCCAGAGAACGGATAATGCCGGACAGGAGATTGTACAGCATGGTGGCGGGAATCCCCAGAAAAATCAAGAAAATATAGTCATACGCATACTGGAAGGTGTCCTCCGGGGTGTTCATCCACAGGAGGAAGCGGCGGCACCAGATGGTGGTCACCGCAGTGATCACCACCGCGAAAAACACGCTGAGCCAGATCATATTGCCCACGAATTTCCGCAGGCCGTCAAAATCCCGCTGGCCGAATTTCTGGGCCACGGGAATGGCAAAGCCCGCGCAAATGCCGTTGCACAGTCCCAGCACCAGGAAGTTGATGGAGCCGGTGGAGCCGACGCCCGCCAGCGCCTGGACGCCCAAAAACTTTCCCACCACCACGGTATCCACCATGTTGTAAAACTGCTGAAAAATCATGCCGAACAGTAGCGGCAGCATAAAGGAAAGCACCAACCGCATGGGAGAACCCGTGGTCAGATCCTTCATATTCTTTTCGGCCATTGCCTTGTCCTCCAACCATCCATAATTATTTTGCACAAAATAGTACCATCTTTTTTGTATAATGTCAACAATCATTCTGTACAATTCTTGCATCCCCACCCCCCGCTCTTTTGGACAAGAATATGGCAAAAGGAGCTGCCTCACGGTGTTCGTGAAACAGCTCCTTTGAAAAATGCGTCAATTGCTGCGGAACCGGGCCAGGAAATCCTTCGTCTCCTGCCTTTGGGGATTGCCAAACACATCGGCGGGGGTGCCCTCCTCGCAGATGACACCCTGGTTCATGTAGACCACATGGTTGCTTACGTCCCGGGCGAAGGCCATCTCGTGGGTCACCACCAGCATAGTCATCCCTTCCTGGGCCAGATTCTTCATAACGGCAAGCACCTCGCCCACCATTTCCGGATCCAACGCGGAGGTCGGCTCGTCAAACAGCAGCACCTCCGGATCCATTGCCAGCGCCCGGGCGATGGCTACCCGCTGCTTCTGTCCACCGGAAATCTGCCGGGGCTTCGCGTTGATGTAAGGGGTCATGCCAACCTTTTCCAGGTACTGCATGGCATGGGCCTTCGCCTCCTCCCGGCTGCGCTTGAGCACCTTCACCTGGCCCACAATGCAGTTTTCCAGCACGGTCATGTTGTTGAACAGGTTGAACGACTGGAACACCATGCCCACATGGGAGCGGTAAGCCGGGGCATTGAAGCCCTTCCCCACCACATTTTCGCCATGATAGAGGATCTCGCCGGAGGTGGGGATCTCCAGCAGGTTGATGCATCGCAGCAGAGTGGACTTGCCGGAGCCGGAGGCGCCGATGATGGAGGTCACGTCTCCCTTGCTGACCGTGAAGTCGATGTCCCGCAGAACCTCGTGGCTGCCAAAGGATTTGGACAGGTGGTTGACCTGTAAAATCATATCTGCCATATCAGCGTCCCTCCTTCCCGCTGTGTCCTTTGCGTTCCGCCTGGTATTCCCGGCTGTGCTCGTCAAAGGGCGTGCCCTTGTCCGGATGATTGTAGGTTCCGGCGGTCATGGTCAGCTGATCCGTCTGCACCAGCTCATAGTTGCTTGACCCGTCCATTTTCTTCTCCACCCACCGCAGGAGGAAGGAGGCAATCAAGGTCATGGTGAGATACCCGGCCATTTCCACCGTGGCGGAGGGGAAGTACAGATAGCTGGCGCCCACGGCGGCCCGGTGGGCGGCGAAGAAATCCGGGAAGCCGATGATGAACATCACGGAGGTATCCTTCACGTTGATGATGAAGTTGTTGCCGATCTGGGGCATGATGTTCCGCAGCGCCTGGGGCAGAATCACATGGAGCATGGTCTGCACGTGGGTCATGCCGATGGCCTTGGCGCCCTCGGTCTGGCCGGGATCGATGGAAATAATGCCGCCCCGGACGGATTCCGCCATATAGGCGCCGGTATTGATGGACACCACCAAAATGGCAGCCGCCCAAATATTGGAAAACTTCAGGGCATTATCCGTAAAATACGGAAGGCCATAGTAGACGAACACCGCCTGCAACACCATGGGGGTGCCCCGGAACACCTCCACATAGACCCGAACGATGACCCGAATCAGCTTCAGCAGGAATCGCTTGGGCAGCGGGTCGTTCTGGGTATAGGGAATGGTATTCAGCACGCCGCACACAAAGCCAATCAAGCACCCGATCACCGTACCCACCAGGGCCAGGATCAAGGTATTGCGCATACCGGTGAGGTAAGAGCCGCCGTATTTTGCCCATAGCTTGGCAATATCGGCGGTAAGCTGGACGAATTTCTCCATGGGCTTTCTCCTTTTTGAAACATGGCAAGGCGAGAGGGCTGATCGCCTCTCGCCTTGGCTGATGATCCGAAATTACTCGCTCAAGGGCTGGATGGAAATGGCATAGGCCATCAGATCGTTGAAATCATCCGCGGTCATGGTGGCGAGCACGGCGTCAATCTGATCCTTCAGCACGGTGTTGCCCTTCATCAGAGACACGCCGATGTTCACATTTTCCGCCCGAACCTGTTCGCTAAACTGGAAGTCCCCGTCGGTGCCGGAGAAGTCCAGAATCTTCATATCGGGGTAGGCAGCCACAGCGCCCTGGGCGGTGGGCATATCGGTGCAGATGAAATCCACGGTGTCCGTCTCCAGGGCCATCAGCATGGCGGGAGCGGTCTCCGCAGCGGTCTGGATGTTGGCGTTCTCGATCTGGGGCAGGCACTGGTCATACCAGATGGTAGCGATCTGGGCGGTGCAGCTGCCGCCGGCCAGGTCGGCGATGGAGGCGGCATCGCCGAACTTGCTGTCCGCCTTGGTGACACAGACAATGGTGGCGTAGAAGTAAGGGCCGGCGAAATCCACCTGCTCGGCACGCTCGGCG
The DNA here is from genome assembly GCA_945946745.1 of uncultured Clostridia bacterium. Taxonomy (GTDB): domain Bacteria; phylum Bacillota; class Clostridia; order Oscillospirales; family Oscillospiraceae; genus Faecousia. Next base: position 13,085 of record CAMEWZ010000018.1, read on the forward strand.
GTCATGGACTGACCGGCGATGACCGCGTCAAAGGTGCCGGTCTGAACACCGGGAACCAGAGAATCCCAGTCGGACTGGATCACCTCCAGCTCCCAGCCGTTGGCCTCGGCAATCTTCTTGCCGATCATCACATCGTAGCCGTTGGCGTAGGAGCCGGGCACATTGGCGATGGGCACTGCGCCATTGGAGTCGTCGCTCTGAGTCCAGTTGTAGGGAGCGTAGGCGCACTCCATGGCGATGGTCAGCACGCCATCCTCCACACCGGAGGGAACCGCGGCGGTATCCGCAGCGGCGGTTTCCACAGGAGCCGCGTCAGCGGCAGGGGCGGCAGCGGTGGTTTCGGGGGCGCTGCCGGAACCGCAGGCGGCCAGGGACAGCATCATAGCCAGAACCAGGAGCATGGACAGGAACTTCTTCATTTTGATCAACCTCTCGTTTTTATTTTCGGGCCGGTCAAGCCCGAAGGAATGAAAAAAATGAACCGCTTTGGTAAGCGGTTCATAGGAATACGGCAAACGTAATATGGAAATTGCCGAACAGCCAGTGATAGCGCTTCACAAAGTTTTGTGACAGTCCGGCAGATTTTCTCTGACGGCCCAACAGAAAGGAATGGGCACTTCCTCTCCATTTCGGCGGTTCCCCCTTTCCGCTCCGACGGCTGCCCGCCTTGCCAGAGCCTACTGATGAGTCCCGCGCCTCTATCAAGCGATTCAATTTTGTCAGTATACTATCACGGAGAAACCGGGTTGTCAACGGCTTTCCGCGATTTTTCCCTATTTTGTGAATCCTGCCGGGAAAACGAGGAAAGCGCCGTCAAAAACTGTGTGCATTTTCCAATGTGCCATTTCACGCTCTCATTGGGAAATTCCCCGGCGCTTTCCGGCGGCAGATACCACCATGCCGATGCCAAACCCGATGACCGCAGGGACGATCCACCCCAGCCCCAGATCATAGAAAGGCAGCCAGCGCCCCGCGCTCTGCGTCAGCGCCGCCAAAACCCCATTGCCCGGAAGCATACCAGATACCGCCCCGATCATGTCGAAGAAAGCGGCGACAAGGGTACAGCCGGTCGTCCAGCCGTAGACGGTTCGGCTGTGTCCGAACCATTTGCCGGTTAAGGCCAGCAAAATCAGCGTAATGGCCAGCGGATACAAGAACATCAGCACCGGAACACACCAGGCGACAATGGCGGAAAGTCCAAAATTCGCCATGGCGAAGGAAATGACACTAAAGCTCACGGCCCACACGGCGTAACCCGGCCCTTTGGGGAACATCTCCACGAACGCTTTCGAGCAGCTCGTCACAAGACCGATGGCGGTTTTCAAGCAGGCAAAGGTGACAATCCCCGCCATCACAGCCGCACCGGCAGCGTGAAAATAATGGTTGGCAATGACCCCCAGCACCGCGCCGCCATTGTCCAGCCCGCCGCAGATGGGCGCGCTCTGAACCGCCATGATGGTAATGAACAGGTAAATCAGCCCCATAAACAGGCAGCTGAAAACGCCCGCCCTTGCGGTATTTGCGGCAATTCTCCCCGGTTCCTCCACACCGCGCTCCCGCACAACGTCGATGACCACGATTCCAAAGGCCAGTCCCGCCAGGGCATCCAGGGTATTATACCCCTCCAGAAAGCCCCGGAGCAAGGCGCCGCCGGTGGTCTCGTAGGCAGCCGCCGGTGTGACCGCCGAAGCCGTTGTGATGGGCCGGATCAAAGCGGCAGCTACCAGCGCCGCCAGGAACAGCAAAAATACCGGATTCAGAAATTTCCCGATCCAGGTCATGATGCCTCTTGGCTTTAGGGAAAAGGCCAGCACCACCGCAAAAAACAGGAAGGAAAAAGCCGCCTGATACGCAGTCTCGTTGCCATCCGGCAGCAGATTCACCGCGCCGACGGTAAACGAAGTGCTGGCGCACCGGGGGATGGCAAACAGCGGGCCGATTGCCAGGTACAGCAGCGTGCAGAAAAACAGGCTGTACTTTTTGGATACCCTTCCCGCAAGCTCCACCACGCCCTCGCTTCGGCTCAAGCCCAAAGCCACAACCGCCAGCATGGGAATGCCCACGGCGGTAATGAAGACCCCCAGATACGCACTCCAAACATGGCTGCCCGCGTCAACGCCCAGCTTGGCCGGGAAAATCAGATTTCCCGCTCCGAAAAACATGCCGAACAGCATACTGGTAATCGCAACGGTTTCCTGGAAGGTTAAACTGCGTTTCATAAGAAGCATCCTTTCCGTAATGGAGATGCTTTCATAGTACAGGATTCGTTCCGGAAGTGCAAGGGGACGGTGTTTTCTTAATAGGAAACTTTTTTCCAAAAATGTTTCTTTATAATAGACTTTTGACCTGGAAAATGCTATAATCCCAATCGTAAGCAGAAACCCAGTGGAATCCACCAAAAAGTTGATTTTAACGAAACAAGGAGGGAATCCCTATGGCCCAGATCAGCCATGAGATCGGAAAACGCATCCGCACCTTCCGCCGATCCAGGCACATGACATTGGAGGAACTGGCCCGTATTCTATGCAAAAACAAGTCCACCGTATCCAAATACGAAACCGGCGAAATCGTACTGGACATTGAAACCATCTACGACATTTCACGGGCATTGGGCATCCATGTGGAGCAGCTGCTTTACTGCACCCCAGACCGGGTTCCCATCTCCGATTCCGGCTCCCAATCCGCATTTTTCAGCGGCTTGACCCAGTTTTATGCCTATTATTATGACGGGCGGGTAAACCGGATCGTCCCGGCTGTATTTGATGTTCTGCTGATGTCTGAAGATCACCGCTATAAAATCATGGCGTATATCAATTTTACCGATTTTTCCAGCTACCAGAACTGCGGCACCGCCTTTTGGGGCTATATGGAGCACTACGATGCCATCACCAACATCACCCTCACCAGCCAGGACTCTCCCATGGAGAAGGCCTACTGTCAGATCCTGGCCACATATACCAACACGGATGTCAAATGGGGGCTGTTCACCGGCCTGTCCGCCATGCCCATGATGCCGGTTGCCATCAAAATGCTGTTCTCCAAAAAGCGCCTAAACGAGGATGAAGCCCTGCTGCAAAAGCTGAAGGTCACCAAAGAGGATATCCGTTTGATGAAGCTATATAACATGATGACGGTGCTATAAAGCTGTGTCCGTAATCCATTCGTGAAGCACCGCCTTTCGAATCCGTCCTCACAAATACCCATACCACCAAAAAGACCAGTTCTTACGAACTTGCGTTTTTTCGGAGACGGATTCGCTTTTCTGCGGAAAAGCCACGGCGGTTGCGGCAGTCCACCGGACTGCCGCTAAGAGCCGCCTTTCGAATCCGTCCTCGCAAATACCCATACCACCAAAAAGGGGCTGTTAAAAAAGTCCCCCCAGCAATGTAGCCAGTGCCGAAAGGCAC
>CAMEWZ010000019.1 GCA_945946745.1 uncultured Clostridia bacterium
CCGTTGTCGCTGTAGTATTTTCCCAGCTCCACCGGGGAGGACACGTCCCGCAGCCCCTGGAAGTTGGTTCCCTTCACCACCCGGCCGTTGCGCACGTCCAGACAGGGAATGATTCGTTTCGTAATCATCGCGCCGCCTCCACTGCTTGTTTCAGATCGATGGCTCCCACATAATAAGCCTTGCCGATGATGGCTCCATGCAGGCCCATGGTTTTCAAAGCCAGCACATCCGCAAGACTGGATACGCCGCCGGAGGCTATGATATCCAGTCCATACCGCTCCGACAATCCCCGATACAGCTCCCGGTTGGTGCCCTGCATGGCCCCGTCCCGGGAGATGTCCGTGCAGATCACGGTTTTGACCCCCAAGCGCTCCATTTGGGAGAAAAACGCGGCAGCGGTGAGGGCGCTTTTTTCCGTCCAGCCCTTAATGGCCACGAAGCCGTCCTTTAAATCCACTCCCACGGCGATTTTATCGCCGTATTTCGCCAGGGCCGCTTCCAGAAACGCCGGATCGGTGACAGCGGCGGTGCCCAGGATCACCCGGCCTACGCCGATGGAAAGGTAGCGCTCTACGGTTTCCAGGCTGCGAATGCCGCCCCCCACCTCCGCGAACAGGTTGGTTTCGTACAAAATCTTTCGGATGGCCGTTACATTTTCCGGTCTTCCGGTTTTCGCCCCTTCTAAATCCACCAGGTGGATGGATTTCGCCCCGGCAGCGGCAAAGTTCTTCGCCACCTGCTCCGGATGGGCGCTGTAGACCGTCATTTGGGCGTAATCGCCTTTATAAAGCCGCACGGCTTGGCCGCCGTACAGGTCAATGGCAGGATAGATTTCCATACGCCCTCCTAGATCCGGCAGAACCGCCGCAGAATTTCCAAGCCCACATTGCCGCTTTTTTCCGGATGGAACTGGCAGCCAAAGACGTTACCCTGCTCCACCACCGCGGTGATGGGGATGCCGTATTCCGTCACGGCAGCAAGAGAATCTTCGCAGCCGTCGGCGAAATAGGAGTGGACGAAATAAACATGCTGTCCATCCAGCCCTTCCAGCAATCTGCCCCGGCGTACCTCCAGGGCATTCCAGCCCATATGCGGAATCTTCAGCGCCGAGGGAAGCTTCCCTTCCATGGGAACCACCCGGCCTTGCAGCAGTCCCAGTCCGGGGTGGCGGCCATATTCATAGCTTTCTTCAAACAGAAGCTGCATCCCCAGGCAGATGCCCAGCAGCGGTTTTCCTTCCGCCGCTTGACTGCGGACGAAACCGGCCATCCCCGCATCGCGCAGCTTCTGCGCCGCGTCCCCGAAGGCCCCCACCCCGGGCAGCACCAGGTGGGAGGCTTTTTCCAGCTCCGCCGGGTCGCCGCTGACAAAGGCCTCCTGGCCGATGGCCTTGCAGGAGGAGCGGAGGGAAAACAGATTTCCCACCCCGTAGTCGATGATGCCGACCATCACAGCACCCCCTTGGTGGAGGGAATCTCCTGGGTTCCATCCAGAGCCACCGCCGCCTTCAGCGCCCGGGCTACGGATTTGAAGGCCCCCTCCACAATGTGGTGGCTGTTCCTGCCCGCCAGCTGCTTGAAATGCAGGCTCATGGGGCAGCACCGGGTGAAGGCCAGGAAGAATTCCTCCACCAGCTCCGTGTCAAAGGTGCCGATTTTTTCCGTGGGGATTTCCAGGCCGAAGCACAGGCAGCTTCTGCCGGAGATGTCCACGGCGGTAAGAATCAGCGCTTCATCCATGGGCAGCAGAAAGCTGCCGTAGCGGGTGATGCCCCGCTTGTCCCCCAGGGCCATGGCAAATGCCTGCCCCAGGCAGATGCCGATGTCTTCCACGCTGTGGTGGTCATCCACCTGGGTGTCCCCCCGGCAAACCACCGTCAGGTCAAACCGGCCGTGGGCAGCAAACAGGGTGAGCATGTGATCCAGAAAGCCGCAGCCGGTGTTGACGCTGCTTTTTCCGGTGCCGTCCAGGTTGAGCGATAGGGATATGTCGGTTTCCGCCGTCTTGCGGGCGATCTCAGCGGTTCTCATAGAGCACCTCCTTCAAAATGTCCATAAACACGGCCATCTGCTCCGGCGTGCCGATGGTAATGCGGTTGAACTGGCAGATCCGGGGGTTGGTAAAGTGGCGCACCAGGATACCCTTGGCTTTCAGCGCCAGGTACAGCGCCCCGCCGTCCATGTCGGGGCTTTTGGCGAACAGGAAATTCGCCTGGCTGGGCAAAACCGTAAAGCCCAGTTCTTTCAGCTTTTCCGCCGTCCAGGCCCGGGTTTCCTGGATGGCAGCGCATTTTTCCTGATAGTAGCTTTCCGCCTCCACCGTAGCCTCCCCCAGCCGCAGGGTCAAGCGATCCAGGTTGTAGGGATTGGTGGAATACTTGATCTTTTCCAGGTCGGCGATCAAGCCGGGAGCCCCGAAGGCGTAGCCCAGCCGTCCTCCCGCCAAGCACCGGGACTTGGAATAGGTTCGGGTCACCAGGAGATTATCATAGATCTGAATCAAAGGCAGGGCGCTGTCCCCGCCGAAATCCACGTAGGCTTCGTCGATAAGCACCACGCTGTCCGGATTGCTTTGCACAATTGCCGCAATCTGCTCCACCGGGATGCTCATGCCCGTGGGGGCGTTGGGGTTGGCAATGACCACCAGCTTGTTTTTGCCGCAGTAGTCCCGGTAGTCCAGAGAAAAGTCCTCTTTCAGCGGAATTTTCTCATAGGGGATGCCATACAGGTCTCCAAAGACCTGGTAAAAGCCGTAGCTGATATCCGGGAACACTGCCCCCTTGCCGCCGAAAGCCATAAAGGCGAAATTCAGCACCTCGTCAGAGCCGTTGGACAAAAAAACGTTCTCCGGCGCCACACCGTAAAGCCCCGCCAGTTTTTCCTTCAAGGCCTTGCCGGTGGGGTCGCTGTACAGCCGCAGCAGCTCCACCTCCTGGGGCGTAATGGCAGACACCACCGAGGGAGCAGGGGGATAGGGGGATTCGTTGGTGTTCAGCTTGATGTAGCGCATGTCCCGGGGCTGCTCGCCGGGGGTGTAGGCCTCCAACGTCTGGTACTGCGCGTTTAAAAATCGGCTCATACTTCCTCCTTGCGGATCAACACGCTTTTCCCATGGGCCTGGAGGCCCTCTTTTTCCGCGAATCGGGCGATGCTGTCCGCCGACTGAGCCAGGGCATCCGCCGTATAGTAGGTAAACTGGCTTTTCTTCACGAAATCGTCCACACTCAAGGGGCTGGAGAACCGGGCGGTGCCGGAGGTAGGCAGGGTGTGGTTAGGCCCCGCGAAGTAGTCTCCCAAAGCCTCCGGGCAACTGCGGCCCAGGAAAATGGAACCGGCGTTTTTCACCGCGTCCAGATAGGCGAAGGGGTCGTCCACCATCAGCTCCAGATGCTCCGGGGCGATCTCGTTGGCGATGGCGATGCCGTCCATCAAGCTGTCCGCCACAATGATCTTGCCGCAGTTGTCAATGGAAGCCCGGGCGATGTCCTGTCGGGAAAGCAAAGGCAGCTGCCGTTCCAGCTCGGCGCTGACAGCCTCCGCCAGGGCGGTGCTGTCCGTCACCAGCACGGCGCTGGCCAGCTTGTCGTGCTCCGCCTGGCTGAGCATGTCCGCCGCCACATGGGCGGGGTCACTCTTTCCGTCGGCGATGACCAGTATCTCACTGGGGCCCGCGATCATGTCGATGGACACCCGGCCGAACACCTGCTTCTTGGCCTCCGCCACAAAGGCGTTGCCGGGGCCGACGATCTTATCCACCTGAGGGATGCTCTCGGTGCCGTAGGCCAACGCCGCGATGGCCTGGGCGCCGCCGACCTTGTACACCGCGTCCACCCCGGCGATCTTCGCCGCCGCGAGAATGGCAGGGTTGAGCTTGCCGTCCTTTCCGGGAGGCGTCACCATGACGATCCGGGGACAGCCTGCGATTTTCGCGGGAATGGTGTCCATCAGCACCGTGGAGGGATAGGCGGCGGTGCCGCCGGGGACGTAGATGCCCACCTTCTCGATGGGGGTCACCTTCTGGCCCAGCACGATGCCGGGACGGTCGGCGATGACAAAGTTGTTTCGCACCTGGCGGGAATGGAAGGCACGGATATTCTGGGCCGCCTGCTCCAAAACCGCCAAAAATTCCGGCTCCACCGCCGCGAAGGCTTCCTCCACCTCCTGCTGAGAAACCAGCATCGGTTCCGGGCGAACCCCGTCAAAGCGCTGGGTAAACTCCAGCACCGCCTGGTCTCCCCGGTTCTGAACGGCGGCAAGGATCTCCGCCACCGCCGCTTCCACATTGGCCCCGGGGATGACCCGGGCGAAAATTTCCGAATTCGGCACCTGGCCGTAGCGCATCATCTGAATCATTGGTTTTCCTCCACTCGTCTAAACAGACTTTCCCGAAGGGCGCGGATGGCGTCCTCCCGGAAGGTATAGCTGGCAACGTTGGCAATCAGCCGGGCGCTGATGGGTACGACCTCCTCATAGACTTGCAGGTCGTTTTCCCGAAGGGTGGTGCCCGTCTCCACAATATCCACGATCACATGGCTGAGGCCCAGAATGGGCGCCAGCTCGATGGAGCCGTTAAGGTGGATGATGTCAATGTCCCGGCACTTGCCGCTGTAATAGTTGCGGGTGATGTTGGGGAATTTGGTAGCAACCTTTAGGGTCTGGCCCACCGGATCCCGGAAATCCTTCTTCCCTGCCACCGCCATGCGGCATTTGCCCATGCCCAAATCCAGCAGTTCGTAGACCTCGGGCTGGTATTCCAGCAGAATATCCTTGCCCACGATCCCCACGTCCGCCGCGCCCCGCTCCACGTAAATGGCCACGTCCGAGGGCTTTACCCAGAAATATCGAACGCCGCAGTCCGGGTTTTCAAAAATCAGCTTTCGGCTCTGGCTTTCCAGGCTGGGGCAGCCGTAGCCGCTGCGCTTCAGCATGGCGTAGGCCTTCTCACCCAAGCGGCCCTTGGGCAGGGCAATGTTGATCCAATCCGTCATGGTGTTGCCTCCCCGCCGCCCAGGCGTATCAAATGCTTCCAGCGCCGGTCTGTGGGCACCGAGGTACACACCAGCACGCTGCCTGTTTTGGCCGCGTTCTCTGCCGCGGCCGTCAGCACCCCCGTGTCCACGGTGCCGTCATGGAGGATCACCGTGTCCAAATCCAACGCGTCCCCATCTCCCTGCCGCTGCTGCAGCAGATCCAGGTAGACGGCAAAGCCGATGGCCCGGCTGCGGCGGCCCATTTTCCGGGGGAGCTTGTCATACTGCCCGCCGGACAGGACGCTTTCCGGAATGCCTTCCAGATAGCCCCGGAATACCACGCCGCTGTAATAGCCCAGGTCGCTGCCCACGGAGAAATCCAGACGCAGGGCATTTTCCTGATCCTTCAAAATGTTCCACAGAGCGCCCAACTCCGCCAGGGCCTGCTGTTCCGCCGGTGTGGTCAGCACCGCCTGCACCCGGCCCAAGGCCTCCTGTCCGCTGCTGCCGCAGTTCACCAGCGCCTCCAGCTTGTTCCAGGCCTCCCCATTGTCCCCGCACAGCCGCTTCAAATCATGAGCGTTTTTCTGCCGCAGGCAATCCATGGCCTGTTTCTTCTCTCCGGGGGTGAAGTTGCAGGCAGAAAGCACCGCCGCAATCAAGCCCATGTGGGACAGGTTCAGCTTACACCGGCCGCCCAGCAGCTTCAGGCTTTTCACTGCCAGCAGTACCGCCTCGGCGATCTCATAGCTGCCCAGATCCCCCACGCATTCCAGCCCGGTCTGGTGGATCTCCCGGTAATCCCGGTAGACGTTTTCGTTGTAGTAGACCTTGCGCACCACCCCCGGCTCCTCCGGGGCGTTTTTCACGATGGACAGTGTCACATCCGGCTTCAGCGCCAGCAGCCGTCCGCTGCCGTCGGAGAAGGTGATGATCTGATCCGACAGCAAAAAGTCCTTGTTGCGCACATACAGGTCGTATTCCTCAAATTGGCTCATTTTATAGGGCGTGTAGCCATAGCGTTGATAGAGCTGCCGCAGTTCCGATGCCGCCTGCTCCTCACGCTTCCATGCCATGTCCGTCATTTCCCGGCTTTCCTTCCTCTTTCAGATGCTCCAGGGCCGTCCGGTAGCCGCCGCCGTAGTGCAGGCACCGGTTCACCCGGCTGATGGTGGCGGAACTGGCCCCGGTGGCCTCCGACACCTCCAAGTAATTGCTGCCGCTGTCCAGCAGGCAGGCCACCCGGAACCGCTGGGCCATGGCCTGTAGCTCCTTGATGGTGCTGATATCCTCAAAAAACAGCTGACATTCCTCCACCGTTCGCAACGACAAAACGGCTTCGTAAAATGCTTCCTCACCGGGATGTCGGATTTTTCCCATTGCTTCGGTTCCTTTCTTCCTTTTGTTTGCTTGGATACTTTATCACTTTAGCTTGCTAAAGTCAAGGCTTTTTTACAAATCCACCTGTTTCTTTTTTGTGCGTTTCTTGCAGATAGACATTTGTCGCCAGGAAAGAAACATTTTCTTTCCTTTGGCTATTGACCTCCAGGCTTGTCGGTGATAAAATAGGCGATAATCCGCCGTTTTTGCGGCGTCACTGTACAAATCAGAAGAGGTGCTTGATATGGAAAAGAAGAATATTGACTGGAGCAGCCTGGGATTCGCCTATGTCCAGACGGATATGCGCTACGTCTCCAACTTTAAGGACGGCGCCTGGGATGACGGCTGCTTGACGGATAACGCCACCATTACCATCAGCGAGTGCGCCTGCGTCCTGCAATACGCCCAGACCTGCTTTGAGGGTTTGAAGGCCTACACCACCGAGGACGGCCGTATTGTCTGCTTCCGCCCCGACTTGAACGCCGAGCGGATGGCCAATTCCTGCCGCCGTCTGAGGATGCCCGTTTTCCCCGAGGAGCGCTTTGTCAAGGCCGTGGTAGAAACCGTCCGGGCCAACGCCGCCTGGGTTCCCCCCTACGGCACCGGCGCGACACTGTATGTGCGCCCCTTCATGTTCGGCAGCGATGCCATCATCGGCGTCAAGCCCGCCAACGAATACCAGTTCCGGGTGTTCACCACGCCTGTGGGCCCCTACTTCAAGGGCGGCGTCAAGCCTCTGACCGTTCGAATCTCCGACCTGGATCGGGCAGCCCCCAGAGGCACCGGCCATGTGAAAGCTGGCCTCAACTACGCCATGAGCCTGTACAACATCGTGGACGCCCACGAGCAGGGCTATGACGAGAACGTCTATGTGGACTCCGCCACCCGCACCCACATCGAGGAGACCGGCGGCGCCAACATTATCTTCCTCAAGGGCAACACCCTGGTCACCCCCAAGTCCGACACCATTCTGCCCTCTATTACCCGGCGCTCTCTGATTCAGGTAGCCAAGGATTATCTGGGCATGGAGGTGGAGGAGCGTCCCGTTGCCCTCAGCGAAATCGGCGATTTCGACGAGGCCGGTCTGTGCGGCACCGCTGCCGTCATCTCCCCTCTGGGCACCATTGTGGATCATGGCAAGGAAATCCACTATGCCGGTATGGGCCCCGGCATCCAGAAGCTCTACGACACCCTCACCGGCATCCAGATGGGCCGCATCGAAGCGCCCAAGGGCTGGATCCAGGTTATCGAGTAAGGCGAAAACTGTCCGGTATGGAAAGACTTTTGTGTTTCCCCACTTGACACTTTCCAAAAGTCGTGATATAATCCTACCCACATAACGCAAAACGCTTTGAAGAGGAAAAAGCAGTTTCCTTCTCTCATGGCAGAGAGCCGCCGGTTGGTGCGAGGCGGCGAGGTGGATGCTGTATACTGGCCTCTGAGCGGCCTGGCTGAACGGGAATCCCAAGTAAGCAGGACGGAGCCCGACCGATACAGCGGGAGACGGTTGTTGGATCGTCATAGAGTGGTCGCGTTTCGCGGCAAAAAGAGTGGTACCGCAAGGTTTTTATGGTATATAAAAGCCCTGTCTCTTTGGTTTGAAGAGGCAGGGTTTTTTTATAGGCAAAAATCCCCCGAATTCTTCATAACCGGAAAGGAAAGAGACAAAAAATGGTCACAATTGACAAAATCTTCCACGCCTCCGTGGTGCTGAAAGACATCATCCGCCCCACCCCTCTGGCCAAGGCCTACGGCATCGCCCCGGAGTGCAGTTTATACTTAAAGCCGGAATGCCTGCAAAACACCGGCTCATTTAAGCTTCGGGGTTCCGGCTACAAGATCGCCATGCTCTCCGACGAGGAAAAGCAGAAGGGCGTCATCGCCTGCTCCGCCGGGAACCACGCCCAGGGCGTGGCTCTGGCCGCCAGCAAATGCGGTATTTCCTCTCTGATCTGCCTGCCCGACTCCGCCCCCATTTCCAAGGTGGAGGCCACCAAGCGCTATGGTGCCCAGGTCTGCCTGGTGCCTGGGGTTTACGACGACGCCTACAACAAGGCGCTGGAGTTGAAGGAGGAAAAGGGCTACACCTTCGTTCACCCCTTTGATGATGAATATGTGATTGCCGGTCAAGGCACCATCGGTCTGGAAATTATGAATGAGATGAGCGATGTGGACGCGGTGATCGTGCCCATCGGCGGCGGCGGACTGATCTCCGGCGTGGCCTGCGCCATCAAATCCATCAGCCCCCATGTGAAGGTCTACGGCGTTCAGGCGGCGGGCGCCCCCAGCATGTACAACGCCGTCCGCAGCGGCCATGTGGAGGCGCTGAGCGCGGTTTCCACCATCGCCGACGGCATCGCGGTGAAAAAGCCGGGAGACCTGACCTTCCAGATGGTGAACGAATATGTGGACGACATCGCCCTGGTAACCGAGGATGAAATCGCCGCCGCCATCCTGGCCTTGATTGAAAAGCAGAAGATGATCGCCGAGGGTGCGGGCGCGGTATCCGTGGCCGCCGCCATGTTCGGCAAATTCCCCATCCAGGGCAAGAAGGTGGTCAGCTTGATCTCCGGCGGCAACATCGATGTCACCAGCCTGTCCCGGGTCATTGACCGGGGCCTGATGAAGTCCGGCCGAACCACCAGTCTGCTCATCGAGCTGGTGGACAAGCCGGGGCAGCTGAAGGACGTATCCCGGATCATCGCCGACTGCGGCGGCAACGTCACCAGCGTCCACCACGAGCGCAACGGCGACACCGAGTCCATCAACGGCTGCTACCTGCGTCTGACCCTGGAAACCCGGAACTATGACCACGTTCAGGAAATCACCCAGGCGCTGAAAGACGCAGGGTTTAAGATCGTATAAAATATAAGCTTTTCCGTTATGCCCAGTGCGGCAGAAGTACGAGTTGACAGTGTACAGTTGAAAGTTGACAGTTATGGTGTCCCTGTGGGACAATGAAAATTCCTATCCCGAAGGGATATACCATCACTGTCAACTGTCAACTCCGAATACAGTCTCCGCCGGTGAAATGGGAAAGCGTACAAAAAGGAGAAAACGCATATGGATACCAGAAAATACAGCATCGGCTATTACCCCGCACCGGGCAGCCACTACAAATGGGTGCAGAAGGATCACATTGAAAAAGCCCCCCAATGGTGCAGCGTGGATCTGCGGGACGGCAACCAGAGCCTGGTGATCCCCATGAGCCTGGAAGAGAAGCTGGAATTCTACCATATGCTATTGCGGGTGGGCTTCAAAGAGATCGAGGTGGGTTTTCCCGCCGCCTCCGAGACGGAATATGAATTCCTGCGCACCTTGATCGAAAACAACATGATTCCCAAGGATGTGTCTGTGCAGGTGCTGACCCAGTGCCGGGAACACATCATCCGCAAGACCTTCGACGCCTGCAAGGGCGCGCCCAGTGCCATCATCCACTTCTACAATTCCGTATCCGTCGCCCAGCGGGAGCAGGTGTTCCGCAAGAGCAAGGAGGAAATCAAGCAGATTGCCATCGAGGGCGCCCAGCTGGTCAAGCGTCTGGCATCGGAATACGAGGGCAACTTCCGCTTCGAGTATTCTCCCGAGAGCTTCACCGGAACGGAACCGGAATACGCCCTGGAGGTCTGCAACGCGGTGCTGGATGTGCTGGAGCCCAGTGAAAACAACAACGTCATCATCAACCTGCCGGTGACCGTGGAAATGAGCATGCCCCATGTCTACGCCAGCCAGGTGGAATACATCAGTGAGAACCTAAAATACCGGGAGCACGTGACGCTGTCCCTGCATCCCCACAACGACCGGGGCACCGGTGTGGCGGATACGGAGCTGGCCCTGCTGGCAGGGGCCGATCGGGTGGAGGGCACCCTCTTCGGCAACGGCGAACGCACCGGAAATGTGGACATCGTCACCCTGGCTATGAATATGTACTCCCACGGCGTGGATCCCATGCTTGACTTCTCCGATATGCCCGCCATCTGCAAGACCTATGAGGACTGCACCCGGATGCACGTCTATGAGCGCAGTCCCTACGCGGGCGCGCTGGTATTCGCCGCCTTCTCCGGCTCCCACCAGGATGCCATCGCCAAGGGCATGACCTGGCGGAAGGAAAAGAATCTCTACCAGTGGACGGTGCCCTACCTGCCTGTGGATCCCCGGGACATCAACCGCACCTACGATGCCGACGTGATCCGGGTCAACTCCCAGAGCGGCAAGGGCGGCATCGGGTATCTGCTGGAGCAGGCCTACGGCTACATTCTGCCGCCTAAGATGCGGGAGCATCTGAGCTACCAGTGCAAGGCCGTCTCCGACCACGACCACCGGGAGCTGAAAGCGGAGGATGTGCTGGCCATCTTCATGGACAGCTACCTCAATATCCGCAGCCCCCTGGCCATTTCCGACATGCACTTCACCCCCACGGACAATGGCGTGGAAGCCATCGTGACCTTCCTCCGCCACGGTCGGGAGGCCACGGTGCAGAGCACCGGCAACGGCTCCCTGGACGCGGTGAGCAACGCCCTGAAGGACTACACCGGAAAGCATTACACGCTGAAGGTCTACACCGAGCACTCCGTCCAGGAACGCAGCTCCGGCTCCACCGCGGCGGCCTACATCGGCCTGGAAAATGAAAGCGGCATCATGAGCTGGGGCGCGGGCACGGATACCGACATCATCAAGGCCAGCGCCAACGCGCTGATCGGCGCCTTCAATAATATGACCAGCAAGGAATGATCCGGTAGGGCGGCTTGCCCTCAAGCCGCCCCAGGGAACCGGTACGTAAAAAAGCGGCGGGCTGAGGGCAGCCCGCCCTACCAAGAACAGCAAAGAAATACAGATTTTGAATCTATTTCGGAGGAAGAACAATGGGAATGACAATGACGCAGAAAATCCTGGCGGCCCACGCGGGGCTTACATCCGTCAGCGCCGGACAGCTCATCAGCGCCAAGCTGGACATCGTCCTGGGCAATGATATCACCACCCCCGTCGCCATCAATGAATTTACCAAAAACGGCTTTGACTCCGTTTTCGACAAGGATAGAATCGCCATCGTGCTGGATCACTTTGTTCCCAACAAGGACATCAAGGCCGCCCAGCAGAGCAAGCAGTGCCGGGAATTCGCCTGCGCCCACTGCGTCAGCCACTTCTATGACGTGGGCAAAATGGGAATCGAGCACGCGCTGCTGCCCGAGCAGGGCGTTGTCACCGCCGGCGACTGCATCATTGGCGCGGACAGCCACACCTGCACTTACGGTGCCCTGGGCGCTTTCTCCACCGGTGTCGGTTCCACGGATATGGCCGCCGGCATGGCTACCGGCAAGGCCTGGTTCAAGGTTCCCTCCGCCATTCGCTTTGAGTTGACAGGTAAGCTTCCCGCCAATTGCAGCGGCAAGGATGTGATCCTCACCATCATCGGCAAAATTGGTGTGGACGGTGCCCTGTATAAGTCCATGGAGTTCACCGGGGACGGCATCGCCTCCCTGAGCATGGACGACCGGCTGTGCATCTGCAACATGGCCATCGAGGCGGGGGCCAAAAACGGCATCTTCCCCGTGGACGAGACCACCCTGCGCTACATGGAGGGCCGCTGTGAGCGCACGCCTGTCGTCTACACCGCCGACCCGGACGCGGAGTATGAGCAGACCATTGTCATCGACCTAAGCCAGATCGTGCCCACCGTGGCCTGCCCCCACCTGCCGGAGAACACCCACCCCGCCGCCGAGCTGGGAGACATCCAAATCGACCAGGTGGTCATCGGCAGCTGCACCAACGGCCGGATGGAGGACATGGAGGCGGCCTACCGCACTCTGAAGGGCCAGACCGTGGCCCCCGGCGTGCGCTGCATCCTCATCCCCGCCACCATGCAGGTCTACCGGGAGTGCGTGGAGCGGGGCTACGTCACCGCCTTCCTTGACGCCGGGGCCATCGTCTCCACCCCCACCTGCGGGCCGTGCCTGGGCGGCTACATGGGTATCCTGGCGGAGGGCGAGCGCTGCATCGCCACCACCAACCGGAACTTTGTAGGCCGGATGGGTCATGTGAACAGCGAAGTGTACCTGGCCAGCCCCGCCACCGCCGCCGCGTCCGCCCTCACCGGCTACATCACCGCTCCCAAGGAGGTCTGAAGTATGAAAACCCAAGGACATGTGTTCAAATATCCCGACAATGTGGATACGGATGTGATCATCCCCGCCCGGTACTTAAACACCGCCGACGCCCAGGAGCTGGCCAAGCACTGCATGGAAGACATTGACGTATCCTTCGTCTCCCGGGTGCAGCCCGGGGACATTATGGTAGCCGGATGGAATTTCGGCTGTGGCTCCTCCCGGGAGCACGCTCCCCTGGTCATCAAGACCTGCGGCACCGGCTGCGTCATCGCCAAAAGCTTCGCCCGGATCTTCTACCGCAACGCCATCAACATCGGCATGCCCATTCTGGAATGCGAAGCGGCGGCGGAGGAAATCCAGGCAGGAGACGAGGTTGCCATTGATTTTGACACCGGCGTCATTTCCGACCTGACCACTGGAAAGACCTACCAGGCGGAACCCTTCCCGGAATTCATCCAAAAGATCATAAAATCCGGCGGATTACTTGCTTCTTTGAAAGAGATGTGATAATATGACAAGAAATATCGCGCTGATCCGGGGCGACGGCATCGGCCCCGAAATCGTGGAACAGGCAAAGCTGGTTTTGGATCGGGTTGCCGTGCTGTTTGGTCATGAATTCCGCTATATTGATGTGGATATGGGCGGCAACGCCATTGACAAATGGGGCGATCCCCTGCCCCAGGCGGAACTTCAGAAATGTCTGGATGCCGACAGCGTGCTGCTGGGCGCGGTGGGCGGCCCCAAGTGGAACGGCGTCCCCGGCCATATGCGGCCGGAAAAGGGCCTGCTGCGGCTACGCGCCGGTATGGGGGTCTACAGCAACAACCGCCCCGCCAAAATCTGGCCCCAGCTGGCCTCTGCCTCGCCTCTGAAGCAGGAAATCGTGGACAAGGGGATTGACTTTATTATTGTAAGAGAACTCATCGGCGGCATCTATTTCGGCAAGCACGAGACCGTAGAAGAAAACGGGGAACAGACCACCATCGACGAGCTGCGCTACGCGGAAAGCGAGATCCGCCGCATTGGCCGCATCGGCTTTGAGACCGCCCGCAAGCGGGGTAAAAAACTCTGCTCCGTGGAAAAGAGCAACGTGCTGGATTCCTCCCGGCTGTGGAAGAAAGTCCTGCACGAATTGGCGGAGGAGTACCCGGATGTGACCCTTTCCGATATGCTGGTGGACAACTGCGCCATGCAGATCGTGAAGGATCCCAGCCAGTTCGACGTGATCGTCACCGAGAACATGTTCGGCGACATTCTCTCCGACGAGGCCTCCATGATCACCGGCTCCATCGGCATGATTCCCTCCTCCTCTCTGGGAGACGGCACCCGGGGATTGTACGAGCCCATTCACGGCTCCGCCCCGGACATCGCGGGCAAAGACATCGCCAACCCCATCGGCACCATCCTGGCAGCCGCCATGATGCTGCGCTACTCCTTCGACATGGCCCAAGAAGCGGACTGCATCGAAGCCGCCGTCTCCGCCACACTGGACGGGGGCTACCGCACCGGCGACATTCTGCCCTCCGGCGACCACCATTGCCACTTGGTAGGCTGCCGGGAAATGGGCAGTCTTGTAATAGAAAACCTAAAGAAAGGATGATGGCATGAAACTATCCGGCTCTGATATCCTGGTTCGGACGTTGATCGAACAGGGCGTGGATGTCGTCTTCGGCTATCCCGGCGGACAGGTCATCAACATTTACGATTCCCTCTACAAATATCAAGACGAGCTGAAGCACGTCCTCACCGCCCACGAGCAGGGGGCTGCCCATGCCGCGGACGGCTATGCCCGGGCCACAGGCAAGGTGGGCGTGGTCATCGCCACCTCCGGCCCCGGCGCTACCAATTTGGTCACCGGCATCGCCACGGCTTACCTGGACTCCGTTCCTCTGGTGGCCATCACCGGCAACGTGCCCAACTCCACCATCGGCACCGACGGCTTCCAGGAGATCGACATCACCGGCGTCACCCTGCCCATCACCAAGCACAACTATTTTGTCGGCGCCATTGAGGATTTGGCGGATACCATCCGGGAGGCCTTCCGGCTGGCCAAGTCCGGCCGTCCCGGCCCGGTGCTCATCGACATCCCCAAGGATGTGCAGGTAGCAAAATACGACTATGAACCCCAGAGCGTGGTGCAGCCCGACGAGGTCTTTGCCGCCAAGGAGATCCGCATCCAGCAGGCGGCGGCGTGCATCAACGCCGCCCAGCGGCCCTTTATCTATTTCGGCGGTGGCCTGATCACCAGCGAGGCACAGGACGAGCTGCTGCAAATGGCGGAGACCATCGACGCTCCCATCGGCTGCTCCTTAATGGGCATTTCCGGCGTCCCCACCGACTATCCCCGGTTCTTAGGGATGCAGGGCATGCACGGCCACTACGCCTGCTCCACCGCTATGCACCACGCCGATGTGATCATCGCCCTGGGCTGCCGGTTCAATGACCGGGTCACCGGAAACCGGGCCAAGTTCGCCGTGGGCACCAAAATCGTCCACATCGACATCGACGGTGCGGAGCTGGGCAAAACCGTCAGCCCCACCCACGGTCTTCGGGGCGATGTAAAGAAAACCCTGCAAAAGCTGCTGCCCCTGCTGCGCAAGACGGAGCACCTCCAGTGGCGCTCGGAAATTGACCATCTCATCGACGAGGAGCATGCCGGTCTGGACAGCCGGGAGGGTATGACTCCCCGGAACGTCATCGGTACGCTGAACCGTTTTCTGGGGGAAAACACCCCGGTGGCTACCGATGTTGGCCAGCACCAGATGTGGGCCGCCCAGTACCTAAACCTCAAAAATCCCCGTTGTTTCCTGTCCAGCGGCGGTCTGGGCACCATGGGCTTTGGCATGGGCGCCGCCATGGGCGCGGCCATGGGCACCGGAGAGCGCAGTGTTCTGATCACCGGTGACGGCAGCTTCGGCATGAACCTAAACGAGTTGGCCACCGCCGTGGCGAACCAGATCCCCATGGTGATTCTGCTTCTGAACAACGGCGTGCTGGGCATGGTTCGCCAGTGGCAGACCCTGTTCTTCGATAAGCACTATTCCAACACCACCCTGGATGCCCGGCACACCGACTTTGTGAAGCTGGCCCAGGCCTTCGGCGCCAGCGCCAGCCGGGCCTTGACTCTGGAGGAGTTGGAGCACGCCTTGACAGAAGCCTTCGCCTGCAATGGCCCCTACCTCATCGACTGCGCCATCGACAAGGACGAATTCGTGCTGCCCATGCTGCCCCCCGGCGGTTCCATGGATGACATCATTGTAAGGATCGGAGATTGATATGAAGAAATTTACCATTGCAATCCTGGTCAACAACCAGTTCGGCGTTCTGAACCGGGTCACCAGCATGTTCCGCCGCCGCCAGTTTAACATCACCTCCCTAACCGTGTCGGAAACGGAATCCGAGAAGTTCTCCCGGATCACCGTCCAGTCCGAGGGTGACGAGATCAAGAAAGAGCAGCTGATCAACCAGCTGTACAAGCTGCCCGACGTCTGCTCCATCGCGGAGCTGGACAACCTGGACACCGTCAACCGGGAGCTGCTGCTCATCAAGGTCAAGAACGACCCTAACGTCCGGGGGGAGATCAGCGCCGCCTCCGACGCCTATGAGGGCAAGATCGTGGACTTCACCAAGGATTCCATCATCATCCAGATGGTGGGCGACAGCCGCAAAATCGACAATTTTGTGGCGCTGATGAAGGAATACGACATTCTGGAAATCTGCCGCACCGGCAT
>CAMEWZ010000020.1 GCA_945946745.1 uncultured Clostridia bacterium
GGTGCATAAGGGCGTTGGCAAAGCCGCCGTCGTTGGTAAACAGCAGCAGCCCCTCAGAATCCATATCCAGCCGCCCAACCGGGTACACCCGCACCCCGCAGTCCGCCACCAGCCGGGCAGCATCCGGACGGCCCTTTTCATCCGATAGGGTCGTTACATAGCCCCGAGGCTTATTCAAAAGGATGTACACCCGGCCTTCCTCCCGGGGAAGGGGCTGGCCGTTGACCCGGATTTCTTCCCTATCCGGGTCGGCGCAGTCTCCCAGCCGGGCAACCGCGCCATCCACCGTAACCAGTCCATTTTCGATCAGCTCCTCCGCTCTTCGCCGGGATGCCACCCCCCGGGCGGAGAGGATCTTTTGCAGGCGCTCCTTCATGGCCTTCCCCTCTTTCTTTGCCGTTATGATCGTTCAAACAGTTTCTGCCAGAAGTGCTTTTCCGCCTCCGGCGTTTGCTCGATAGTGGCGCCGTAAACCACCGGCACCTTGCCTACTGCTTTTCCTTGAATCAGCACGTAGACGTAACCCGCCTCCGCCCCCTCCACCGCCGGGGCGTAGACAAAGCCCGGGCCGGGCAGGGCCAGCTGGGGCCGCTCCTCCGGGGCCAGGGCATAGTCAAAATCCTCCGCCGCCAGCACTGCAACGCGGCCATTTTTTCCACCGGCCACCGCCAGAGTGCCCACCGTCTGGCCCGCCGTCACAATTCGCTTTTGGGCATAGCGGGAGAAGCCCTCCTCCAGAAACACGGCGTGGTCATTCCAGTCATCCGGGGCGTTGATGGTGACGGCAATCAGGCGCCGTCCTTCCCGGGTGGCGCTGGACACCAAAATCCGCCCGGCAGCTTTGGTAAAGCCGGTTTTGACACCGTCCGCTCCCTCTACCCGCCACAGTAGCTTATTGTGATTGGTCAGATACCGCTGCCCCACCTTCACATTTTTGGCGGAAACCGTTTTGTAAAAAATGGGATTTTCCATGGCGTAGGCTGCCAGCACCGCCAGATCCCGGGCGGTGGAATAATGACCGGGGCTGTCCAGACCATTGGGATTTTCAAAATGCGTCCCGGTCAAGCCCAGAACCCGGGCCTTGTCGTTCATCCGCTCCGCGAAGCCCTCCACCGTGCCGCCGCAGTAAATGGCCAGCGCCACGGCGGCGTCATTTCCGGAGGACAGCATCAGCCCATACAGCAGCTCTTGTAAGGTCAAGACCTCCCCCTCCCGCAAATACATGGAGGAGCCTTCGATGCCCACCGCCTCTTTGGGGATGCGCATCCGATCCAGCACGTTGCACTGCTCGCAGACGATCAGTGCCGTCATAATCTTGGTGGTGCTGGCGATCAAGCTGCGGTCATTAGGCTGCTTTTCATAGAGTACCCGGCCGCTGACCGCGTCCAGCACATATGCCTTCTGGGCGGACACCCCTTGAGCAGGCAGCGGCAAAAGCACAACGGCGGCCAGCAATGCAGCCGCCGTTGTGGCAAACAGTCGTTTCATATTCCTCACCCGGGGATAGTCTGCCCAAGCGTGAAGGAATTATTCCCGTGTGGAGTTTGGAGTGAGGCGTTACCATCAATTTCATTCAACTCCTAACTCCACACTCCTCACTTCATTTCCCTTCCTTTTTCGCGTCCAGGAAAGCGGTGAGCTTTTCCAGGGTGTCGGGCATCATTTCCACAATCCGGTCTGCGGTGGAGTTGGCAGGCTCCGGCACGGACATCATCCGCACATTGCCGTCCTTCACAACCAAAAAGCACAGCGGGGTTACCTTCACGCCGCCGCCGACTCCGCCGCCAAAGGGATTTTCGCCGCCTTTGTTGTTGACAAAATCGGATCCGCCGCCGCCAAAGCCCACGCTGACCCGGGAGACCGGGATAATGGTCACACCGTCAGGTGTGGTGATGGGATCGCCAATGACGGAATTCACATCCACCATCTCACGGATTTTCTGAATGGTCGCTTCCAACATGTTGGGTAGTTTTTGGTTCATTTTCAGCACCGCCTTTTCGTTTCTTCTGTATGTTTTGGAATTCTTTCAGTGCCCGAACCCCATAGACCGCCGCCAGAGACAGCAGCCGGCCCAGGGAGATGGTCACATCCATTCGAGCAATGACCATGGGTTCGGAAGCGGTAAAATCACATTCCACTTCCACATCCCGTTTTTTGATTCGAAACAGACGCTCCAATTGGGGCATTAAGTTTCCCACCGCCGCCCAGGTTCTGCCGTAATTCATAGCCAGGTCACAGGGATCAGAGGCTGCCAGCAGCAACCGCAGATACAGGTTGTCCACCCGAAGCTTCCTGCGAAAGTCCCCCAAAAAGTCCAGGGCAATCCGAACCAGGGGCAAAAAATCCACCAGAGTGCCGCCTTTTTTCCCGGACACCTCCTCCGGATTCGGCGCGGGCGGCTTTGGGGGCTGTGGCTGGGGCTGTTCCGGCTCCTCCGGTTCGGAGGGGGATTCCGCTTTGGGCGGTTTTTTCGTCTGTTTTTTCCCTCTGGGGAATACCGTCAGCTTCACCGGCCCCAGGATCAGCCGCACCAACGGCCCCCCGGAATCGTACCGAAGCCGGACACCCAGAGGCAGCGCCGCCAGAGCGGTAATCACCGCCAGGACAATCAGCCAACCCATCAGGTTCCCTCCGCCGCCGGCTGCTCCTGGGGCAGCTCGATGGGCTCGCCAAAGGTGATCTTTTCAATGGGTGGCAGCTCCTCCAGACTGCCGAGTCCAAAGGTGCGCAAAAAATCCGGTGTCGTCCGGTACTGGATGGGCCGTCCGGGAACGTTCAAGCGGCCCGCTTCCTCAATCAACTTTTTATTCAGCAGCGCCGCCACGGAATAGGCGCTGTCCACGCCGCGAATCTGCTCCACCATGGCTTTCGTGGCTGGCTGATAGTAGGCAATGATGGTCAGCGTTTCCAGCTGAGAAGCGGAAAGCTTGGGCGGCTTTCGGGTTTCCAGCGCCTTGGTTACGAAATCCGCCATTTCCCCGGAGGATACCATCTGATAGCCCTTTTCTAGCTTGAGAATCCGGATACCCCGGCGCTGGAAGGCATAGTCATCCATCAGCGCATCCGCAGCCTTTTCCACCTCTGATGGGTCAGTCTCTGTTGCAAAGGACAACCGCTGAATATCGATCCGCTCGCCCGCGGCAAAGAGAATGGCCTCAATGGCCCGCCGCAGCTGTTCTTCCTCCATTAGGTCATCGCCTTCCTTTCTTCCTCGTCCAGGAGCCGGACGTTGGGATTATCGCCGTTGATATCGTCCTCCAGGGTCACCGCGTTGTTTTTGCACAAATCCAAAATGGCAAGAAATGTGGCCACCACCTCGGAGCGGGTTTTATTGCCCCGGAACAGATTTTTCAGCCGCTCCACCCCTCGCAGCAGAAGCTGGCGCAGCACCTCTCCGGTTTTCCGGCCGATGGGATAGGGTTCCTTACCCACGATGCCCCGGAAATTGGCGGTGGGCGGCGGCAGCTGCCGGGCGCTGCGCTCGGCAATGGTATCCAAGGCCCGCAGCAGATCCGCCACATCGTGCTGATAGCGGTAGCCCTGCTCCCGGCGCAACGGCTCCGGATTTTTGGTAAACAGGCACCGGCCAATCTCGTTTCGCGGCTCCAGCGCGGTTACGGCCAAGCG
This sequence comes from uncultured Clostridia bacterium, assembly GCA_945946745.1. Lineage (GTDB taxonomy): Bacteria > Bacillota > Clostridia > Oscillospirales > Oscillospiraceae > Faecousia. The sequence continues at coordinate 3,628 of CAMEWZ010000020.1, forward strand.
AATTTGCTCCATGGCCTCCTTGCGCTTGCGCTCGACAAGAGACTGGCGCAGCAAGTCCAGCTCACTCTCCGCCTCCGCCGCTTCCGCGGCGGACAGGAGCATTTTGGTCTTAATCAGCATCAAGTGGGAGGCCATGGTGATGAATTCACTGGCCACCTCCATGTCCATCCGCTTCCTTTCCTCCAGATACGCCAGATACTGCTCCAGAATCGCGGTGATGGACACATCCTGAATCTCGATTTTATTTTTACTCAGCAGTTCAAAAATAACATCCAGCTGGCCTTCAAAATCCTCCAGTGTTTCGCTTCTGGTATGGACGATGCCCTCCAGACGGTATTGCGGTTCTCCCATAACGGCCCTTTCCGATTGACGCGCACTTTACGCAAACTTTCCAATTTAGCAGTTATTATACCATTGATTTTCCCCGGACGCAAGCATTTCGGAAAAATTTACGGTTTCCATCAGAAATTATTGCTTTTTTCGATAGGCTGTGTTATGATAACCACAAGAGATAATTCCTGGAGGGATGAGAAGTGGCAAAACGTAGTCGTAACCGGTATCGGGAAATGGAAAGCCTCATGACCAAGATCATTTTGGGCGATGCACTGGTGTTCGTTCTGTATCTGCTCTGTGCCGGTTTTGGGTGGAGTATTCTGAAGGTCATTACCGCCATTATCGCCATTTTTGGTTCCCTTTTATGCGTCGGCTGGCTGTACTTGACCGGTGAATTTTCCCGCAGACGGAGCCTGTGGATGGTCACGGCGTTTATCTGTATCATCATCTGCGTGGCGGTGTCCCTGCTGCTGAACTACCCCTGCCCCGCGGCGTAACCAAACAGAAAATGGAGACGGTTGGCGAGACCGTCTCCTTTTTTATGGCAGCACCGCATCATGGGGCAAAAGATCCGCCGAAGCCCGCAGTGCCCACCCAGCGGTGTTGCCTTATTGCGTTTCTTTGCCGCAGGCGCTGGCGCAGCCCTTACACCCGGCACAGCCGCAGCAGTGTCCTTTCTTTTGATTCCGGCGCAGTCCGGCAAGGATTGCCGCCACAATCACGCCCAGCGCCAGCAGCACCAGAATGTCTCCAAAATACATTTCAATCCATTGAAGCATTGTATCATCTCCTTTTTCCGTATCATACCCCAATCTTCACCAGGGTGTCGGCGTACTTATTTTTGCGAACCACCAGGTAGACAAGTCCTGCCAGCACCGCGGCAGCCGCCACTGTAAAGATGCTGAAGGTCGCTTCCCCGGTCATGAGGCCGCCGAACTGATAGACGATCAAGGAAATGGCATAGGCAAAGCCGCACATGTAGGCGATGGTCGCCACCGTCCATTTGGTATCGTTCATCTCCCGCTTGATGGCGCCGATGGCCGCAAAGCAAGGAGCGCAGAGCAGGTTGAAGACCATAAAGCTGTACGCCCGGACAGGGCCAAAATCCGCGGCGATCATGGCCCATATTTCATCACCGGTCTCACTAAGCTCTCCGGCATAGTGGTAAAGCGTCCCAAAGGTCATCACCACCTGCTCCTTGGCAATCAGTCCTGTTGCCGTGGCGACGGCCGCTTTCCAGGCCATGTCGCCCATCCAGCCCAGGGGATAGAAAATCCAGGCAATGGCCTTCCCCAGTCCGGCCAGCAAAGACACATTGTTATCCTCCACCGCCTGGAACACCCCGTCCACAACGCCATAGCTTTGCAGGAACCACAGCACAATGGAGCTAAGCAGCACAATGGTGGCCGCCCGTTTCACAAAATCCCAGCCCCGTTCTCCCGTGGAGCGCAGCACATTCCGGGGAGACGGCAGATGGTAGGCAGGTAGCTCCATAACAAAGGGCGCGGGCTTTCCCGCCAGGGACTGGAACTTCTTCAAAATCACGCCGGAAATCACCACTGCCGCCACGCCGATGAAGAACGCGGAGGTGGCAACCAACGGAGAATTGCCAAACACCGCTCCCGCGAACAGGCCAATAATGGGCATTTTCGCGCCGCAGGGAATGAAGCCTGTGGTCATCACCGTAATCTTCCGATCCCGCTCCTGCTCGATGGTACGGGAGGCCAGAATCCCGGGTACGCCGCAGCCTGTGGCTACCAGCATGGGAATGATGGACTTGCCGGACAGGCCGAATTTGCGCAACAGCCTGTCCATAATGAAGGCCACCCGGGACATATAGCCCACATCCTCCAAAATCGCCAGCAGGAAGGACAGTACCAGAATCTGGGGCACAAACCCCAGCACCGCGCCGACGCCCGCCACAATACCGTCCAGAATCAAATCATGCAGCCAGTCGCTGACGCATAGGGCAGACAGAATCCCCTCCAGCAAACCAGGAACCCACTGGCCAAACAGCACGTCATTGGCCCAATCGGTGGCTATGGTGCCGATGGAGAAGGGAAAGCTGCCCATGGCAATGGCGTACATGAAGAACATGACACAGGCAAAAATCGGCAGGGCCAGAATCCGGTTTGTCACGATCTGGTCGATTCTGTCGGACAGCTTCATTGCGTGGAGGGAGGCCTTGCGGTTGACCGCCTTCCCCACCACCTGGCCGATATAGGTATAACGCTGGTCGGCAATGATGGATTCCGCGTCATCGTCCATTTCCCACTCACAGTCCTGGATGTGTTTTTCCAAATGGGCCAGCAAAACGCTGTCCAGCTTCAGTTCCCTGCGTACCCGTTCGTCCCGCTCAAACAGCTTGATGGCGTACCAGCGCAGATAATTGCCGTCCACTCTTCCCTCGATAGACTCCTCAATGTGGGCCAGAGCGTGCTCCACGCTGCCGTTGAACACATGGGGCCGATCACCGTGGGTATGGTTTTTCGCCAACGTCACCGCCTGCTCCGCCGCCTCCTGGCAGCCCAGCTGTTTCAAGGCGCTGATCTCCACACAGGGGCACCCCAGGCCACGGCTCAGCTTGTCCAAATCGATGGTATCCCCGTTTTTCCGAACCAAATCGATCATGTTCACCGCGACCACCACCGGATGCCCTAGTTCCATCAGCTGGGTCGTCAAGTAGAGGTTCCGCTCGATATTGGTTCCGTCCACAATATTTAAAATGGCGTCGGGATGCTCGCTGACTAAGTACCGCCGGGTGACAACCTCCTCCGGAGAATAGGGTGACAAGGAGTAAATGCCGGGCAAATCCTGGAGAATCACATCCGGATGGCCCTTCAAGGCGCCTTCTTTCTTTTCCACTGTGACCCCGGGCCAGTTACCCACATACTGGTTGGAGCCGGTCAGAATATTGAACAATGTGGTTTTGCCGCAATTGGGATTGCCGGCAAGGGCGATTTTCAAGTGCATCGTTTTAATCCTTTCTGATTAGCGTTTGCTAACTATTCAGCAAAAAATGATTCGATCTCGATCATTTCCGCGTCTGCTTTCCGCAGACTCAGCTCATAGCCCCGGACATTGATCTCCATGGGATCCCCCAGCGGGGCCACCTTCCGAACGTAAATCTCCACCCGTTTGGTGATGCCCATGTCCATAATGCGCCGCCGCACAGCCCCCTCACCGTGGAGCTTGACTACGGTGACCGTCTGTCCCACCTTCGCGTCCTTCAGTGTTTTCATCGGCAAACCTCCTTCTGATAGTTAGCCATAGCTAACCTCCGCAGATAGAATACCACCTTTTCCCTGCATTGTCAAGGGCTTTCGGTCGAAAAATTAGCCAGTGCTAACTCTTTCACCATCCGTAGCTTTTCCTCCCGGGGCAGGGCCTTGACCTGCCGTTCCCGCTTCAAGGCATCCGAATGGCTTGCGCATTCCTCCCGATAGACCAGCGCCAACGGCCCCCTGCCCCGGGTGTACTTGGCCCCCTTGCCGCTGCGGTGAACCGCCAGGCGCTTTTCCACATCGGTGGTAATGCCGGTATAAAGGCTGCCGTCTCCGCAGCGCAGAATGTACAAATACCAGGCCGGTTCCATGCTTTCCTCCTATGAAAAAGTTGACAGTGGAAAGTTGACAGTTGACAGTTACTATCCACTGTCAACTGTCAACTTTTTTCAGTGTTTTCTTCTCAAGCCCATGCCCAGCAGCCGATCCAGCAGGAAAAACGTCACATTTCCCAGGATCAGCAGAACCGCAAGCATACCCACGCTCATGTCCGCCCATTCCTGGGTAAGCTGCTCCAGGCCAAGCAGGCGAATCAGCAGAAAATACAGGAGGCAGACGGAGCCATTGAACAGCAGTCCCTTCCAAAGCCACTTCCCCTTTTTCCTATCCAGCGCCGGCTTGACGATGGGATAGTAGCCCAGGAATACGAACACCGCCGCCGCTTCCTTATCCGGCGCCAGCAGGACGGACAGCAGCGCCACCGCGCCATACCAGGCCCAGGCCACGCGGCTGCCGCAGGTCTTCAAAACGACTTGCAGCAGCAGCGCGCAGAGCATGGGGCAGACGTAGGTTGCCACGGGAATGACCGTGCCCAGGCTCATAATCACCACCGCCAGGGCCGCCAGCATTCCTCCCAGCGCCATTGCTCCGGCAGGGGTTCGGGGCTTATTCCTTGCCATTGCGCTTGAGCAGGCTGTACTTCACATCCCACAGCTTCTGGCTCAAATCCACATAGTAGGTCTGAGGATTGTCGAAACGCTTGACCTCGTCCCACAGCGTATCCACCTGCTGGGCACAGTAGGTGCGGATTTCCTCCAAAGAGGGCAGCTGATAGACCAACTCGCCATTTTTGAAAATGGGAACCTGCAATTCCTTCGCGGTATAATTGTACACCCGTTTGGTTTTCCAGGTGGCCTCCGGGTCGAAAATCTCGATGTCCTGGGTATCGTCTACGATCTCGTCATAAACCGTCAAGTAGTCGGCGATGGCCTTGCCGGTATCCTTGGCATAGAAACGGTAGAGCTTCTTGAAATGGGGATTGGTGATCTTCTCCACGTTCTCGGAAATTTTGATCTTGGGAACCACCGTGCCGTCCGGCTCCTCCACGGCAGCCAGCTTATACACGCCGCCGAATACCGGCTCACTCTTGGCGGTAATCAGCCGCTCGCCCACGCCGAACATATCGATCTTCGCTCCCTGGCGCAGCACATCCCGGATGATATACTCGTCCAGCGAGTTGGATACGGAGATCTGGCACTCCGTCCAGCCCGCCTCGTCCAGCATTTTCCGAGCCTGCTGGGTCAGATACGCCATATCGCCGGAATCCAGCCGGATGCCGCACTTGGTGATGCCCATGGGCTTGAGGACTTCATTGAACACCCGGATGGCGTTTGGCACGCCGGACTTCAAGGTATTGTAGGTATCCACCAGCAGGGTGGCGTTATGGGGATACATTTCCGTATAGGCCTTAAAGGCCTCGTACTCACTGTCGAACATCTGCACCCAGGCATGGGCCATGGTGCCGCCGGCACGGACGCCGAACAGTTGGTCAGAGATGGTGCAGGCAGTGCCATGGCAGCCGCCGATGTAGGCCGCCCGGGCGCCCAGAATGGCGGCATCCGCGCCCTGTGCCCGGCGGGAGCCGAATTCCAGCACCGTCCGGCCTTCCGCTGCCCGCACCACCCGGTTGGCCTTGGTGGCAATCAAGCTCTGATGGTTGACGCACAGCAGCAGATAGGTCTCCACCAGCTGGGCCTGGATGGCAGGCGCCCGGACGGTGATCACCGGCTCCCGGGGGAAGATGGGCGTGCCCTCCGGCACCGCCCAGATATCACCGGTAAACCGGAAGTTGGCAAGGTACTCCAGGAAGTCCTCGGAGAACATCTTCCGGCCCCGGAGATAGGCAATATCCTCCGGCCCAAAGTGGAGATCCTGAATGTACTGGACGATCTGCTCCAGACCCGCGGCGATGGCAAAGCCGCCCCCATCGGGACACCGGCGGAAGAACAAGTCGAAATAGGTAATTCGATCGCCATAGCCCTTGGTAAAATACCCCTGGCTCATGGTCAACTCATAGAAATCACAGAGCATGGTAAGATTTAACTTGTCGTTGACAACCATTTCGGTCACCTCGTTGTAGATTAATGGCACCATTATAATGAAAAAGGAATAAAATAGCAACCCCTTTCTTTTCTTTGTGAGGCTGAAGCGGCTTTCTTTTTTATTGACACCCGGAAAAGTTTCGGGTATAGTTACAGTAAGAAAGGTCGTGATGCACATGCAGATTGAACCAGGCATGATCGGCCGGGTCTCCACGGTGGCCGAGCGGGAGGATACCGCCGCGGAGGTCGGCTCCGGAGACCTGCTGGTCTACGCCACTCCCTGTATGGTGGCACTGATGGAGGGTGCGGCCTGCGAAGCCATTGCCTCCTGCCTCAGTGAGGGACAAACCACCGTAGGCACCGGGCTGAACATTGTCCACACCTCCGCCACCCCTGTTGGCCTGGAGGTTCGGGCAGAGGCCGAGGTCACCCAGGTGGAAGGAAAGGTCATCACCTTCTCGGTGCGGGCCTTTGACGAGGCCGGAGAAATCGGCAGCGGTATCCACACCCGGGTCATTGTCAGCAGCCAGAAATTTTTGGAGAAAACCTACAGCAAGCTATAAGGAGGTTAACGTTATGCAAGATTATGGAGCCATGATCCGCAGCACCTTTGAAATGGGCAGCGTTCGGGACGCGGAAGCGCTGTTCGAAGCCTGCATCAAAAACGCGTTTCCTACCTTCAACTTCCGCCGCCTGGAGCTGATCCGGTTTACCAGGGATGTGCCATATATGGAGGGCCGCAGCTGGAACCACGTCTTTGAGATCAAAAAAGCCCAGCTCCAGGGGCAGCCGGTCTGGGAGGTTCACTGCCGCCGGGTCACCATGGGAAAAACCCCGGACAAGCACGTGATTCTGGATTATATGACGCTGGGCTTTGTGCAGTATCTGGATCAATAGGAAACCTACCAAACAAATGGGGGCCGGATTCCGGCCCCCATTGTTTATTTTCGTGCCAAATCCGCCGCGATGATGCGCTTCATGGCCTCGATGCCCACCTTTACCGCGCCGGAGGTGTCCTCCGTCATGGGCATGGCCAGGCCTGCCTTCTCCCGCTCCTGGTTCCATACCGCATGGAAGCAGCTGCCGCAGCGCACCCCCAGCGCCGCCGCCACCACGAACAGGGCGGCGGATTCCATTTCGCTGGCCTTCACCCCCAGCCGTTTCCAGCTTTCCCACTTTTGCAGCAGGTCATAGGAAACCGGGGACTTCTCTGGGCTGTGCTGGCCGTAGAAGGAATCCTTGCACTGCACCACACCCACATGGGTGCGGTAACCCAGTGCCTCGCTGGCCGATTTTAAGGCAGCGGTGACTTCAAAATCCGGCACTGCCGGATATTCGATGGGGGCATACTCCAGGGAGGTGTGCTCATAGCGGATGGCGCCGGTGGCGACCACCACATCTCCGGGCATCACATCCATATCGATGCCGCCGCAGGTTCCCACCCGGATAAAGGTGTCCGCGCCAATGGCCGTCAGCTCCTCCATGGCAATGGAGGCGGAGGGGCCGCCGATGCCGGTGGAGCAGACGCTGACCTTCTGGCCCAGCATGGTACCGGTATAAATGTTAAACTCCCGGTTCATGCCAATATGGACAGGATTGTCAAAATACGCCGCGATGGACGCGCACCGCCCGGGGTCTCCGGGCAGGAACACATAACGTCCCACGTCTCCTTCCTTACAGTGAATGTGAAACTGCATACCAATATCCTGCATATACGCCACTCCTTTGTGAAAAATAGATAAAAGTATCTTATCATAATGCGGGACAATTTGCAAGGAAAATCAGAAAAAGCTCACCTGGCTGGTGTCCGGCAGGTCGCCAAAGGCGCCTGCCTCCTTCAGCATCTGCATGTGGGTCTTGGACACCTTGGGACAGGCGGCGGCTACCTCCTCGATGGACAGGAAGCTTTTTCCCTTTCTGCCCTCCATCAGATCCCAGGCCGCGCTTTCGCCCAGGCCGGAAATCGCCACGAAGGGCGGCAGAAGCTTGCCATCCTTGACCAGGAATTTGGTGGCGTGGCTTTCGTAAATGCTGATGGGCAGGAACTCAAACCCCCTAAGGTAATATTCGTAGGCCACTTCCAGGGTGGTCAGCAGATCCTCATCCTTGGCGGTGGCGTCCTCGTTTTTCTCGATAGCGTCAATATTGGCCTTTACCGCCTCCATGCCCCGGGTCATCAGCACCGCGTCAAAGCCTCCCTTCTGGCTGCGGCGGTAGAAATAGGCCGCGTAGAACGGCAGCGGATGGTGCACCTTAAACCAGGCGATCCGGAAGGCCATCATCACATAGGCCACCGCGTGGGCCTTGGGGAAGAGGTACTTGATCTTCTTGCAGGAGCCGATGTACCAGTCCGGCACACCGGCGGCTTTCATCTCCTCCTCCGCCCCATCCGGCAGGCCCCGGCCCTTCCGGACGGCCTCCATGATCTTGAAGGAGCGCTTTTCCGGCATCCCGCAGGAGATCAGATAGAGCATGATGTCATCCCGGCAGCCGATGGTGGAGTCAACCGTGGCGGTTTTGGAGGTAATCAGATCCTTGGCGTTGCCCAGCCACACGTCGGTGCCGTGGGAGAAGCCGGAAAGCCGTACCAGGGTGTCAAACCGGGTGGGCATGGTGTCCATCAACATGCCCCGGGTAAAGCGGGTGTTGAACTCCGGAATGGCCACAGCACCGGTGGGGCCGAGTATTGGATCGTCCTCATAGCCAAGCACCTTGGAGGAGGTGAAGATGGACATGGTGTCCTTGTCGTCCAAGGGGATGGTCTTGGCATCCACCCCGGTCATATCCTCCATCATCCGGATCATAGTGGGGTCATCGTGGCCCAGCATATCCAGTTTTAAGAGGTTTTCCTCCATGGAGTGGTACTCAAAATGGGTGGTGATCTGGTCGGAGTTGGGGTCATCCGCCGGGTGCTGCACCGGACAGAAGTCCCAAATTTCATTCTCCTGGGGGATGACCACCAGGCCGCCGGGATGCTGGCCCGTGGTTCGGCGGACGCCAACGCAGCCTGCCGCCAGACGGGCCTCCTCGGCATGGGACGCGGTTTTGCCCCGTTCGGACAGGTATTTTTTCACGTAACCGAAGGCAGTCTTTTCCGCCACGGTACCAATGGTACCCGCCCGGAACACATGGGAGGAACCAAACATGGAAATACAATATTTATGAGCCTCCGCCTGGTATTCGCCGGAAAAATTCAAGTCAATATCCGGCACCTTGTCGCCGCCGAAGCCCAGGAAGGTTTCGAAGGGGATGTTGAAGCCGTCCTTTTCCATTTTTGTGCCGCACTTGGGGCACACCGCGTCGGGCAGATCCGCGCCGCAGTTGTAGCCTGACGGGACATTCAGTTCGGTGTACTTACACTTCGGATTGGGGCAGCGGTAGTGGGGCTGGAAGGAATTGACCTCAGTGATGCCGGACATGTACGCCACGATGGAGGAACCCACGGAGCCACGGGAACCCACCAGATACCCATGCTCCAGGGAATTCTGCACCAGCTTTTGGGCGGACATGTAGATCACGTCGTAGTGGCAGGAAATGATGTCGTGCAGTTCGGTTTCCACACGTTTGACGAATACCTCCGGGGGATTGTCCCCGTAAAGCCGGTGGAATTTGCCGTAAACCAGGCTCTTCAAATCCTCCACGGAGTTTTCAATCTTGGGAGCGAACAGATTGTGGGGCACCGGACGCATGGTTTCGCACATATCCGCAATCCGGTTGGGGTTCTCCACCACGATTTCGTAGGCCTTTTCCTCGCCGAGATAGGAAAACTCGTTCAGCATATCGTCCGTTGTGCGGAAGTACAATGGCATCTGCTTATCCGCGTCGTCAAAGCCCTTGGTGGCCAGCAAAATATGCCGGAACACCTCGTCCTCGGGATTTAGGAAGTGGACATCGCCTGTGGCCACCACCGGCTTGCCCAGCTCCTCACCCAAACGGACGATCTTCCGGTTGTACTCCCGCAGATCTTCGTCGGTCTGCGCTTCATATTTCTCTGAATCCAGCATGAACCGGTTATTGGCCAGGGGCTGAACCTCCAGGAAGTCATAGAACGACGCAATTCGCTTCAGTTCGTCCTCACTTTTCCGATCCAAAATCGCCTGGAACAGCTCGCCCGCTTCGCAGGCGGAGCCGATAATCAAGCCCTCCCGGTATTGCAGCAGCTCGGATTTGGGAATCCGGGGCACCCGGCGGAAGTATTTCAAATTGGAGTCGGAGATCAAGTGGTACAGATTTCGCAGCCCCACCTGGTTTTTGGCGAACAGGATGATATGCCGCGCCTGACGGTCGGTGATCCGGCTGCCAGAGCGGAGGCTCACCATGGCCGGATTGATGGCCTGGAGGGTATGCACATCCTGCTCCTGCTCCAGCTTTTCCATCAGCTTGGTCATAATGAGGCCGCAGGTCATAGCATCGTCTCCGGCCCGGTGGTGGTTGAAGTCCGGCAGGCTCAAGGCGTTAGAGACAATATCCAGCTTAAACTTATTTAAATGTTGCAGCAGGTTCTGGGACAGAATCAAGGTATCCGCGGCGGTGAAATTGTATTCATAGCCCTGGCGGGCGCATTCCGCCTGGATGAAGCCGGTGTCAAAGTCGGAATTGTGGGCAACCAAAACCCTCCCGCCGATGAAGTCCAGGAACTTAGGCAGCACCTCCTCAATCTTCGGTGCGCCCTTGAGCATCTCATCGGTGATGCCCGTCAGCTCCACGATCTTCCGCTCCAACGGCCGCTCCGGATCCACGAAGGTCTGGAACCGGTCAAGCTCCTGTCCGTTTTTCAGAATCACCGCGCCAATCTCGATGATCCGGTCATTCCGGGAGGAAAGGCCGGTGGTTTCCAGGTCAAAGGCCACAAACTCCTGGTCAAAGGTCATATCCTGGGTGCCGTGAACCACGATCCGGTCATCCACATCGTTGACGTAGTAGCCCTCACAGCCAAAGAGGATCTTGATGACCTCGTCCGTTCCCGCAACCTTAGGCGGCTTTTTTCCTTCCACGGTATGCAGCGCGTCTGTAAAGGACTGGCAGCAGCCGTGGTCGGTGATGGCGATGGCCCGGTGCCCCCAGGCCGCCGCCTGTTTGATGGCGTCCGCCGTCACCGTCAGCGCGTCCATGTTGGACATGGTGGTATGCAGATGCAGCTCCACCCGTTTCCTGCCTGGGGCGGTATCCTGGCGCTTGGGCATGGAACCGGGCATCATAGCATAGGGCTTGAGCACCATTTCGTTCTCAAACCGATCCTCGATGGGTTTTCCTTGAACCCGCAGGACAGAGCCAACCTGCACATTCTCCAGAATGGGCTTGGCCTCCCCCGCCTCCAAAAAGCGGCTAATTCGGACGGAATTGGTGTTGTCCGTCATATCGAATTTGACCACCCAGGCGTTGCGCTTCTTCAGTTCCTTGTGGTCAACATGGAAGACTCTGCCCTCCACAATGACCGTCCCCATATCCAGGCTCAGCTCCCGCATGGGAACCGCGCTGCCTCGGAAGGGCTTTCCATAGAATGCTTCACTGGGCGGCGCCGTTTTGACCTCCTGCTGTTTCGCAGTATGGCCGGAATCCGGCAGCGACCCCAGCATTGAGGTGCGCATGGAGGCCATGGCATCAAACAGCGCCTCCCCCTCCAGCGGCTTTCCCGCCTCCACAGTGATGGTCACAGGGGCAGCAAATCGCTCCCGCAGCACCGTCTGCACCTGGGGAATCAGTTCCTCCAGCTCCTTTTTGCCGTTGGCGACCAGGGAAATCGTCAAGTTTTGGCCCTGCCACTGCCATTTGGCTCCAGCAAGGGAACCCCGGGTCATGGGATTGCGGACAACAAACAAATCCCGCAGCTCCTCCGGCTCGATTTTGGCCAGCTCGCTTTCCGGGTGGGTTGCCGTCAGCGTCAGCTGCCGCAGTCCGTACAGGCTGGCAATCTCCTTGCCAGCCTGGGTCAACAGCCGCTGGGGGATGTAATTCTGAGTGTGGACAGCCACATGGACGCTGCGCGCCTCCTGGTCGATGTCCGCAGCCATAATGGCCGCCTGAGACAACGCTGCACGCAGCGCCTCAGACGGCTGGTAATCCGGAAACATATTGAATAAGTATACTTTTTCCATATCTTTTTCCCGGGGGCGATGGATCCATCGCCCCCTGTAATCGCATTATAATGCGTACGGAACAACGCAAAGCGCCTTGAAAGCCAAGGCTTTCAAGCATTTCGTGCGTTGTTCTGGTGCAAGGATTTTGTGCAAGTTCGCGCAAAATCCTTACACCTACCGAATGGCATGGTGCGCCATGCCATTCGGATACGCATTGATTTCGGTCTGCATTCCATAAAAACGGTTTTCAAGAGCCGTTTTTATG
>CAMEWZ010000021.1 GCA_945946745.1 uncultured Clostridia bacterium
GGCACCTCCATCCGCCAGACCGCCCTGGCTCTGGGTATGCGCACCGAGGCCTCCGGCAAGTTCGAAAAGAATCTGGATCCCATGATGACCATTCCCGCCGTCCAGCGGGCCTGTGAGCTGGTGGAGCTGCTGAACTGCGGCGATGTGCTGGACGGCACCATCGACGTGATCAACTACGTCCCCGAACCCCGGACTCTGCCCCTGGAGGTGGACAAGATCAACCACCTGCTGGGCACCGAAATTTCCAAAGAGGACATGGTCAAGTACCTGTCCCTGCTGGAGATCCCTGTGGAGGGCGACACCATTTCCGTTCCCTCCTTCCGCCCGGATCTGCTGCGGATGGCGGATATCGCGGAGGAAGTGGGGCGCTCTTACGGCTACAACGAGATTCCCACCACCGCTTTCAAAAACGCCACGCAAGGCGGCTACACCCCGGAAATGAAGCTGGAGGCCAAGGCCGGAACCCTGTGCCGGGCCATGGGCTATAGTGAGATTATCACCTACTCCTTTGTCTCCCCCACGGTGTTCGACCAGATCCGGCTAAGTTCTGACTCTCCCCTGCGCAATGCTCTGCGAATTCAAAATCCCTTGGGCGAGGACACCTCCATCATGCGCACCATTGCGCTGCCCTCCATGCTGGAAATCCTGTCCCGGAACAATGCTTACCACAACAAATCCGTCAAGCTCTACGAGTTGGCGAAAATCTACCTGCCCGTAGCAGGCCAGGCCTTGCCCGAGGAGCCGAAAATGCTGGTTTTGGGCACCTATGGCGCCCACGAAACCTTCTTCACCTTGAAGGGCGAGTTGGAGGCTATCTTTGCCGGACTGCGGCTGGAAAAGGCCAGCTACACCGCGGTGAAGGACAACCCCAGCTACCATCCCGGCCGCTGCGCCAAGGTCACCATCGGCGGCATGGAGGTGGGCGTCATGGGCCAGGTGCATCCTCTGGTTGCGCAGAATTATGGCATTGACGCGGATGTTTACTGCGCGGAGATCAACTTCACCAAGCTGATGCTGTGCCAGCTGCCCGACGCCACCTATACCCCCCTGCCCAAGTATCCCACCGTTTCCCGGGATCTGGCGCTGGTCTGCGACGAAGCTGTCACCGTAGCCCAGGTCGAGGAGGTCATCTCCGCCGCTGCGGGGAAACTGCTGCGGGATGTGAAGCTGTTCGACATCTACCGGGGCGTGGGCGTTCCCGAGGGCAAAAAGAGCATGGCCTTCTCGCTGGAACTCCGGGCGGATGACCGCACACTGACGGATACCGACTCCGAGGCGGTGGTCGCCAAGGTGCTTGCCGCGCTGAAGGAGAAGCTGGACGCGGTGCTGCGGTAACCCAGCTTAAGAAAACTTTACAAAAAATTCCACATTTAGGGCTTTACAGTCTTCTAAAATTCGGTTATAATGACTACATTCTACTTCTAAGGGAGGCTGAAAGCCATGACGGAAACAGATACCCAAAAATTCACGGTGCCCAGTGATGACAAAGAGAATATGCGGCGCATTCTCCGGAGTGTGTATGAGGCCTTAACGGAGAAGGGCTACAATCCCATTAACCAGATCGTCGGCTATCTGCTGACGGAAGACCCCACCTATATCACCAATTACAACAGTGCCCGGAGTATGATCTGCAAGATTGACCGGGACGAGCTGATGCAGGTGCTGGTTCGGGAATACCTGTTCGAACAGGAATGATCCAAAGCCAAGGGGCTTTTGCTGGGCGCAAAAGCCCCTTGTTTTATGAAAACCTGCCTGGGCAGACTTCGTAAAAAAAGCCGTTTCTGTACGGCCAAGTGCAGCTTGACAATTTCATACTTTCCCCTCCGTCTTTCCGTTTTTGCCAAATAGTGTCAATAATGTTACGTAAACCAGGTAAAATCTGGGTTTTTGCGGCAAAATACTTGACATCTGCGTAACAATATGTTACAATCTGATTACATTTTTGCAGGAGGTACCTTTTATGGCTGACGAAAATGCAGTTCTTATGTATAAAGGACGTCCGCTGATGCGGAAAGACAATCTTGTTTACTACGGTTCTATGGCCGACAGCCACATCGTGATGCTTCAGATTTTGGAGACCAAAAAGCAGGGCGATATGGACATTGCCACCCGGGTTGCCGTTCAGCTTCAGCTGACTGACCCCGCCGCCAAAAGCCGGGATCGTATTGTAAAGAAAAGCGAAAAAGACGGCTTCTACACCGCTCTGGATCTGGGCTGTGTGTGGCTGGAACGCGCGCTGGCGGGCAAATAACCCGCCTGTTTTTATGGCAACACCGCACAATGGGGGCAGCAGGCTTCGGCGGATCTTTTGCCCCATTATGCGGTGTTGCCTTAAGCCTGCGGGATAACTCCAATCCCTTAGGCTATTCCAAAGACGGAGGACAAAGTATGAATTTCACCCGAAGAATCGTCACAGTATTGCTGGCAGTCGTTCTGTCTGCCGCCGCCCTTATCATCCCCGCTTCCGCGGCGGGCACTACCATGTATGGAATCGGCTTTGTAAACGCCAGTTCCCTGCGGCTGCGCTCCGCCCCGGATGCCAACGCTTCCATCCTTGCTACGGCCCCCCGAAATGACTGCGTTGTGGTCATCAGCAAGTCCGGCTCCTGGTACAAGGTCAACTATAACCTTCAAGAAGGCTACATGCACGAAAGCTACTTGAATGTGCTCACCCGGGAAAACGCGGAGCTGGGCTACGGCCAGGTGGTTGGCACCAACGTCAACTTCCGCTCCGGCCCCTCCACTTCCTATGGGAAAGTCGCTGTGGCGTCCGCCGGCAGCAAGTGCTACATCTTGGGCTTGAATAACGGCTGGTACAAGGTCATCTATAACGGCAGCATCTGCTACATACGCAGTGACTTTTTGGAACTGACAGAAATTCCCTATGAAAACCAGGCCTCTCCCAACACCCCGAAATTTTACCGTCTGGGCAAATCCACCGGTGTGGCTCCCAGCGCTGCCGCGCTGAACGGCTCCGGTTCTTCCGGCTCTGCCGCGCCTTCCAGCCCCAGTGCTTCCAGCGCCTCCGGAGCGGAGATTTTGGCGGAGGCACAGAAATATTTGGGAACCCCCTATGTCAACGGTGGTGCTTCTCCCAGCGGCTTTGACTGCTCCGGCTTTGTGTATTACGTACTCAAGCAGGTGGGCTACTCCCCCTACCGTACCCCAGCCAACCAATATACCCAGGGCAGCTATGTAGAAAAGTCCGACCTACAGGCGGGCGATATCGTATTTTTCGCCAATACCTACGCCAGCGGCATTTCCCATGTGGGTATCTACGCCGGAAACGGCCAGTTCATCCACTCCCCCAACTCCCGCTCCACGGTCTCCTATTCCGACCTAACCAGCGGCTACTGGGCCGAGCATTACTACGGCGCCCGGAGAATGGGATAACCAAACAAATTTCAGCCTGCATCCAATTGGGATGCAGGCTGTTTTTTCTTATCCGCCGATCATCACGCCGATGTTCCCATGCAGGGCAATCCGGATCAAACCGCAGACCACCAGATGGAGGGGATAATAGAGGTAGAAAAACCATTTCATGCCCTTCCAGCTTCCCCGCTGGCCGTTGTAGCGCTTCAGCAGCGGGATGGTCAAGGCTACGAACATTTGCAAAACGCCATAAACCGGGTCGATGAATATGGCGTATACCGCCCCGTAGACTGCCACCCAAAAGAGCATCATGGTCATCTGCTTTTTGAAATTGCCCCGGTTTTCTCCGATGTACAAAATAACCATGGCGCCGATGCAGCTCCAGTCCGCGCAGAAGGTAATTACGCAGATCAGCAGGATCAGCACGATTTTTTGCCACTGCTTCAGCCGGTCGCTGTCCGCGATTACCAGCGCCAGCAGTCCCCCCAGCAATGTCCAGATCACGCTGGTCTGGTTGAACACCGAGGACTGGAAGGGAATAAAAGGAATGCCAAAGGCAAAATTATAGGCAAAGTGGCCTACAATCGCAAACAGGAACAGTCGAAGCGCGTATTTCCGCCAATCCCGGGTATAATGATAACCCTCCGCCACAAAAAACCAGAAGATCGGCGCCGCCATTCTGCCGATGGCGTGCAGCGCCAGAATCCACCAAGTCTTTGGGTAGCCGGGAAACACGACGCACACCAGATGGTCGAGGGTCATGGCCGCCATGGCGATGATCTTAAGCTGGTTGCCGTTAAATGTTTTTTCTGTCAAGACTTCTCCCTCTCTCTGAAACGGTCATAGGCGATTCTGGGCGTGCCGTCATCGGTAAGGATTGTACCGCACCTTTGAAAGCCCGCTTTTTCAATCACGTGCTGCATGACCTTGTTGTTTTCATGAGTATCGATTCGCAGATAGCTGCTGCACTGCTGGGCAAACGCCACAGCGGCGGCAAAGATCCCGCCACTGCCGTCCCCTGCCACCCGGTGCAATGTGCCGTAGGGCTTGTCAAAATGCCAAGCCCCATCATAAATCACCGCATAGGTTGGGTCGTCTCCCAGCAGGAAGGCAAACACCCCGTGTATAGTCTTCCCCTCCACGATTACGTACAGGTTTCCTGCCGCGATATCCCGCTCCAACTGGGCCAGCGGCGGGCGGTCAGTCCCCCACTGGGTGGGATTTCCATTTGCCGCCATGAAGGATCGGGCATAGGCATAGATTTCCGATATTCGGGACATGTCCCCTTCTTCCGCTTTTCGGACACAATATGTCACGAGCTTTTCCTCCCTGCTCTTTTTTGTTATTATAACTTGCCTGTATCGCATTTGCAAGCCCTGCGCATACTAAGAAAAAAACAAGGAAGGTGCATCTATGGCTAACCTGAAACGGGGAAAACAAAGCTTTGCCCTGCCGGATTCCCCGGTCATCACTGCCTGGGCCAGTGTGGCAGGAAAAAAGGAAGCGGAAGGCCCTCTGGCTCATACCTTTGACATCAAATGCCGGGATACCTATTTCGGACAAAAAACCTGGGAGCAGGCGGAAAAATATATGCAGCAGCAGGCGCTGAAAAAGCTGGCGGAAAAGGCCGGAATGGCGCAGACGGAGTTCGACCTGGTGTTTTCCGGTGATCTGCTGAACCAATGCATCGGCTCGTCCTTCTCGCTGCGCAATACTGGACTACCCCATCTGGGGTTGTACGGCGCCTGTTCCACCATGGCGGAGAGCTTACTGCTGGCCTCCATGGCCGTAGGCGGCGGCTTTGCCGACAAGGTGGTAGCCATGACCTCCTCCCACTTTGCTTCCTCCGAGCGGCAGTACCGGTTTCCCCTGGGCTATGGTGGACAGCGGACACCAACCTCTCAGTGGACGGTGACCGGTTCCGGCGCGGCGCTGGTCAGCAATCAAGGAAAGGGGCCAAAAATCACCGCCTGCACCATCGGCACCGTCACAGACCTGGGTATCCAGGACGCTAACAACATGGGCGCCGCCATGGCCCCCGCCGCCTACGCCACCATCCGCGCCCATTTTGCCGATCTGAAAACCGGGCCGGAGGATTTTGATCTAATTGTCACCGGAGATCTGGGCCAGGTGGGGAAAGAAATGCTGCTGGAGCTGGCCCGCCGGGATGGGGTCTCCCTGGGCGGCAAGCTGACCGATTGCGGCACACTGGTCTTTGATCTGGAAAAGCAGGATGTCCACGCCGGAGGCTCCGGCTGCGGTTGCAGCGCCATCACCCTGTGCGGCTCCCTGCTTGGGCAACTGCAATCCGGGAAACTGAAAAAAATCCTGTTCTGCGGAACAGGCGCCCTGCTCTCCCCCACTTCCACCCAGCAGGGACTGCCCATCCCCGGCGTATGCCACGCCGTAGCCATCACAGGAGGTCGGTAACGTATGGAGTATGTGAAAGCGTTTCTTGTGGGCGGGATCTTATGTCTCATCGGTCAGATTTTAATTGACAAGACCAAGCTGACCCCCGCCCGGATTTTGGTCAGCTATGTTGTAGTCGGTGTGCTACTTGGGGCTGTGGGCTTGTATCAGCCCTTGATCGAGTTTGCCGGGGCCGGCGCCACCGTACCTCTGACAGGCTTCGGCAGCACCCTGGCCAAGGGCGTAAAAGAGGCGATCCAGGAGGACGGCTTTCTGGGCATCTTCACCGGCGGGCTGAAAGCCGCCGCGGGAGGGATTACCGCCGCGATTTTGGCCGGACTCATCGCCAGCGTTCTGTTCAAAGCCAAGGATAAATCCTAAAAATTTGGGTAAGCTACCATAGCGGCTCAGCCGTGAGAAAAAACAGGAGGATCCACGATATGAACAATCAGAATCGGAACCAGAATAACAATCAGAATCGCAACGAGAATAACCGGGAAAACGAGAACAAGAACGAAAACCAGAACCAGAACCGAAACAGCCGCTGACGCAAAGGGGCATCCGGAAATCCGGGTGCCCCTTCAGCTTTATTCCGAAATGGATTCAAACCTGTCCAGCTTGAAAAAATAGAGGTATTCCGCCTTGATGGGCATTTCATAAATGCGGCTCAATGCCTCCCCGTAGGTCTGCACCTGGGGGCGGTATCGGGCAACCGCAGCGGAAACGGTTTGCTCCGTCACATTGTCCGTTTTAAAGTCAATCACCGTAATGCCGTCCGGTTCCAACAGCGCGCAATCCACCACGCCTTGCAGCAGCACCTGCTCCGATTCCAGCCCCTCGCCATAATGCCGTCCGTCATCCAGAATGGAGAATTTGAATTCCCGCAGATAATCCGTACCGGCGCGCAGCTTCTGTCCGATTTCACTGGCAAAGAACCGGGCGATCTTCTCGCAGTTGACGAACCTTCCCTGCTCGGGCGTCAAAAACCCCTTCTCCACTAAATACTCGATTTCCTGGGCTACCTGCTCCGTGCTGCCGCAGTTTTCATAGCGCAGATATTGCAGGGCCAGGTGGATGGCGCTGCCGTAGGCCTTGCCCGCAAGCTGCCCGGAATCAAACCCGGGACGCCGCCAGGTACGTACCAACGTCTTTGGCTCTTGGGTATCCTCAGCAGCCTCCGCGTCCTTGACCCGTCCCTTTCGGCTGGTGGCGGTTTGCTTGGATGGCGCCTGAGTTGCCTCCCAATGGGGATAGCGGAAAGCCAGCGCGCCCTGCAAGGCTTCTTTTGCCTCCGGCGGCAGGGGCTGGCGTTCTTCCCGGCATGTGTCGGTTCCCGTGGTTTCCTCCGGAATCTGTCCTACACAGATTTTCCAAGGGATATCCCCCGACTGTGTTTCACAGGGCCGTCCGCCCAGGGCGTGCAGTTCTCCCGCCTCCGTCCGGCCCAATGCCGTCAGCAGCACCCAGTCCCCCATACAGATAGCATCCCGGCACAGCAGTTCCCCGCCGTCAAAGTCCATTCTCAAGGAAATATCCTTCAGATCCGCCGTTAGGGTCTGAGCCGCATAGGTCATAATCAAACGATCTTTGGCCCGGGTCATGGCAACGTAAAGCACCCGCATTTCCTCGGAAACGCTTTCCGCCTCCATTTTCGCGGCAATGGCCCGCTTGGCGATGGAGGGATACCGAAGCCGGTTGGTATTGTCCGCCACGGAAAGGCCCAAGCCCAGTTCTTTGTCGCACAGGATCTGCGCTCTGAGGCTCTCCTGGTTGAATTTCCGGGACAGATTGCACAAAAACACCACCGGAAATTCCAAGCCCTTGGATTTGTGGATGCTCATAATCTGGACGCAGCCCGCTCCGGCGGAATCTGCCGATACCAGTCCCCGCTGCTCCATCGCATCCAGATGCTCCAGGAATTGGGATAAATCCCGCTGATTTCCCTGGTCAAAATCCGCCGTGAGCTGGTAAAATGCCTGTAAATTGGCATATTTTGTTGCTCCGGATGGCATTGCAGCATAAATGCTGTCCAGGCGGGTCAAAGCAAAGCAACGCTCCAGAAGGCCCGTCAAGGTTCCCCGCCGGGCTTCTTCCCGCAGAATTTTAAGGGTATTCAAAAAAGCGACAGCCTTTGGCTCTTGGCTTTGCGCCACAGCATCGTACATACTGCCCTTTTTTCGCGGACTGCGAATGGCTGACAGATCATCGGCGGTAAAGCCGAAAATCGGGCTGGCCAATGTGGCAATCAGCGGAATATCCTGTCTGGGATTCCAGATGGTTTGCAGCAGTGCCCGGAGGGTGCCGATTTCCTCTGTTTTCAGCAGATCCGTACCACCCCCCGCAGCGCAGCGGATCCCACGCTGCTCCAATGCCCGCTGAAAATACCCGGCGGCACTTCCGGGAGATCGGAGCAGAATCACAATATCCTCCGGCTGAACCGGAGAAAGCTGGCCATTTTTCCGGACGGTCGTCCCTTCCCGCAGCATGGCTTGGATCTTCTGCGCCACAAAGGCCGCTTCTTCGGCATAGGTATCTTCCCTGGTTTCCAGCGCATAAAGCGCAACACCAGGCTCCCCCAATGGGATGTGGGGAATGCCTTCCCGAAGGGCTTCTGCCTGTCCATAGAACAAGCCGCCCACCCGGGGGCGCATACACCGCCGGAACACATCGTTGACACCGCTGATAACCTCGCCGCCGGAACGGAAATTGTGGCTCAGCAGCACCTTCCGTCCCTGCCCGGGCGTTGCCTCCGTTACCGGGAGATATTGCTGGTATTTTTCCAGGAAAATCCCCGGATCCGCCAGACGGAACTGATAGATGGACTGCTTCACATCCCCCACCAGAAAACAGTTCTGCTTTTCTTCCGTCAAGGCAGAGAAAATCGCGTCCTGCACCCCATTGGAATCCTGGTATTCATCCACCAGAATTTCCCGGTAACGGCGGCCGATTTCCCGGGCAGCAGCGGTTGTGCCTGCCCGGTTCTTTCCCAGCAGAAGATCCAATGTTTTATGCTCCAGATCTCCAAAATCCAGACACCGGCGGCTTCGTTTTACCGCCGCGTAATCCTGTCCAAACTGCCGCACCAGCGCGACCAGGCCTCTGGTTCCCGCCGCTGCCTGCTTCAGATCCGACAAAATCTGGGCAGAGTTATCGGCAAAACTCCGCAGCTTTCGTTCCAGTCCCTTTTTGCAGGCAGTTCTGGCCGCCTTGACCCGTTCCGTCAGCTCCGGCTCCCCGTTTTTCCTGGGAAATGTCAAACGCCCATAATCGATTGCTCTGCACCGGTTTATTTCGTCCCAGGTCGGCGCATCCCGCAGCTGCTGCAATTGATAGAGGGTATCCCGAATGTTGGCCACCGGCTTTTCCATGCCCTCGCAGGCATCCAGCGCTGCCGCGCAAGCCTTCAGTACGCGCATCTGGCTGTCCAGGTATTCCCGCAAATCTTCCATTAAGTAGCTGCCCCACAGGGTTTCTCCGGCATCGGTTACCGCTCCGGTGTCCACGGCGGCAAGGCAGCCATCCAGCCATCGCTCCGGATCCAGATGGCACCGGGCGCTGTCATATACCTGCTCGATGATCTGCGGCAGCAGGCGGTCGTCCCGTCCCAGCCCCTGGGTGTCCGCAAAAGCCAGAAAATCCCCGTCGCCAGTCTCGTACGCACGATCCAGCAGATCCGCCAGCACCATATCCCGAAGCTCCCGGCATTCATTCTCATCCGCCACCCGGAAATCCGCGGCAATGTCCAGCTTATAGGCATATTCCCGGAGCACATCGGCGCAAAAACCGTGAACCGTGGAAATTTTTGCCAGGAACAGGCGCTGCATCTGCTTTTGCAGATGGCGGTTTTCCGGCTGCTGGGCGATGCGCTCCGTCAGCTTGGCGGCGATCTTTCCCCGCAGTTCGGAGGCGGCGGCTTTGGTATAGGTGATAATCAGAAATTCATCCAGATCCGCAGGATGCTGCTCCTCCATCAGATAGGTCATCAGCCGATCCACCAGCACCTTGGTTTTTCCGGAACCGGCGGCGGCGGAAACCAGCAGCCGCCCGCCTCTGTCGTGGACAGCCTGGGATTGTTCTAACGTTAATTGCTCAGCCATGGCTGTACCCCTCCTTTTCCAGTTCCTCCCAGAACCGCTGGGCTGTCATCGTTTTGTAATTGCGCCGTCCCGGCACCTGGTTTTCATGGCACACCGCGCCATAGGGACAGAAGGCGCAGGCATTGTGGCTGCTGCCCCGGGTATAGGGATTTGGCTCCACATTGCCGGAGGCAATGTCCTCCACCATTCCCGCCAGAATCCCGAATACGTATTCTTCCAGACGCTTCAGTTGCTCCCGATCCGCCAAATCCCCGGAAAGGGTGCCGTCCTTTTTGACGCTGTAGCACATTCGCTGGGGCGTTTCTCCCGGCTCCATCGCCTGCAAGACCGCCTCATCCCGTAGCAGCAGGCCCTTTCGTTTCCACTGAGCCTTGCGTTCTTCTTGGGCCTCCTCCGCGTCCAGCCTTCCGTCTACACGCAGGTAGGGTGCCCGGGCGGGGAAATACTGTACCCCCGCCGGAATGGGCCGTTCCCCCAGCAAATCCCCTCCGCTTTCCCGGAGGGCAAACAGATACAGCAGCATTTGCAGCCCCACACCGTTGAATACATCGCAGTAATCAAAATCCTTTTTGCCGGTTTTGTAATCCACCACACGGTAATAATTGGTTTTTCCATTGCTCCAGGCATCTACCCGATCTACAAAGCCCCGCAAAACGGCGTTCATTGCCTTGTTGGGAATGGGAATCGGCGGCAAATCTCCCTCTCCCCCAAAGCCCACCTCAAAATCTACCGGTTCAAACCGGGACTCCTTCAGCTCCAGCCAAAGCTCCTGCACCACCATATCCAGCTCCCGCAAATTCCGGCGGAACAGGTAGGTCATCCGCTCTGATTCGATCTGCCGGAACCGTTGGGCGGCGTATTCGTCACTGAAACGGTGGGCAATCTCCAAAGTTTCCTCCAAAGAAACCTGGTGAAACCCGCCCATATCCCGGATGCACCGGGCGGTATTTTCCAGCACCGCGTGGACATAGGTGCCAAATTCCGCCGGATCCACGGCAGCCTCCTTGCGCTCCTGGGCACGCAAGCCATATTTCAGAAAATAGGACAGCCGGCACTCCGCCTGCCGATCCACCTGGGAGGCGGATAGGTTCAGCGTTGTTCCATACAAGCGCCGGATATTCTCTCCGGAAATGCGTCCCAGGGTAAACTCCTTCCGGCGAAGGGTATCCGTATACCCTTGGAGCACGCCCAATTGCGCCGCAGTCTGTTCCTCCTCCCAGCGGGCAAGATACGCCCCCGCTTCCCAGGCATCCGCCTGGGCAAAGCCCAGAGAATCCTCCACAGCAGCTGTTCCCCCCGCCAACTCCGCCAGACGGCGAAACACAAAGGAGGGCTGATCTCCGGCGCAGTAGACGCGAATGCTCTCTGTGGCGCCGCAGAAAACACCGTAGATTTCCGCAAACTCCGCCTGAATCCCCTCAACAGAACCACCGGTCAGAGGGACGCCCAATTGCCGCAGGGTTACCCGCTCTTGATCCGTCAGAATCCCCGTGGAGCCGGTATACCCCGGCAGCTTTCCTTCCTCCGCACCCAGAAGGATCAGATGCTTCTGCTCGTGGCAGCGCATGGCGCTGACCAATCCCATCTGCACCGCGTCCAGCACCGGAGGAATGGTTCCCACGTCATACTGGCTCAGCAGCAGCCGGAACAGTCTGGAAAAATGCTCTGCCTCCCAATGGGTCTGTCCCAAAACGTCATACAGCTGCTCCAAGGCAGATATCAAAATCTCCCAAAGCTGGTTCAAAATCTGGGCGCTACGGTTGTCTCCGGCAGCATCCAGCTCCTGGGCCATTTGCGTTAGCCTTGTCTCCAATTGGATGTCTTCCAGGAAACCGTACAGTCCCATGACCTGATCCCGCAGCTCCACCGCCTTTTGAAACTGCTGCCGCAGTCTTTCCAACGGCGCCACCGCCAAAGCCCTGGCAGAATTGATGGCCGCGAGCCGCCGCTCGGCATCCTCATCCCACACGCCGCTTAAGCCGTCCGGATGGTTTTCCCAGACAGATGTCCACTTTTGTCCTCGGATGCCCCAAACAATGGCATAATTTTCCACCAAATCACAGGTATCCGGATCCAGCGGTGACAGGGCGGAACGCAGATAGCGCAGCATATTTCTCTGGTCAAAGCCCGTCAGGGCCGCGTCCAGCGCGGTTAACACCGTGGAAATCACACTTTTTTGCAGAATTTCCTCGGTTCCGGAGCGGTACAGCGGAATATGGAACCGGTGGAAAATCAAATCCACCAAGGGCTGATACACCGCCATATCCGTACACACCAGACTGATATCCCGATATCGGCAGCCGCCCTCCACCAGCGTCATCACCTGCTTGGCCGCGTCCAGGCAGGCTTGATAAGGCGTTTCTGCACGAAACGCATACAGCCGGCCCTTTGCCTCCCCGGCGGGAATCGGCCCCTGGAACAGCCGTTCCCGAACCAGATTCAGCGCGATAGGCTGGATTTGTTCCATTTGGATTTCCACACCGGCCCGAGCCGCGCAGCGGTACAGCTCCTGGGCTGTCTGACCCGCCTTTTCAAACGCCAGCCGGTCTGAGGCGATTTGATCGCAGTTTAGGCTGACAGTCACGCTGGGGGATTCCTGAATCAAATGCTCCAAAATCGCCAGATTCTGCCGGGTGAAATCCGGGAATCCATCTATGTAGAACACATGCTCCCGGGCGAAGCTCCCCTGCTCCAGCTGCTCCAGCAGCCAGGTCATCTGATCTCTGGGATCCCGCTTTCCCCGGGCGCAGAGACTGTCGTATCCCGCCATCAGCAAGGACAGCTCCTCCAGCTTTTGGGCCAGGCTGCCTTCCGTCTCCTCCGCCGCCCGGCCCAGATCCTGGGCGCTGATGCAGCAGCGCTTGAATTCATCCACGCCGTCGATCAGACCGGTCAAAAACTCCGGCTTGGTTTCCACAGCAGCATATGCTTTCAAGCGGCTGCTGAGCTGCCGGGCCGCAGATGCCATTGCCACCACCCGGCCGCCGCTGTCCAGGCATTCCGCTGCCGCGCTGCCCATGGTATCCGCCACCCGGCGGGCCAAGCGGGTAAAGGACAGCACCTCGGCGTAGCGGCTGGCGGTGTCTCCCGCAGCCGCGCATAACCGGCGCTCCGTTTCATGGCTGACCAGCTCCGGAACCATCAGAATCCGGTTTCCCTTTCTGTCATGTACATCCCTGGCGATCCGGCGCAGGATCTCTTCCCGGTTGGCCGTCCAATCCCGGCCCAACAGCAAATGCAGCATAGCAAGCGCCTCCTTTTTCTCTGCCACCCATCATATCACATTTTTCCCGGAAAGGACAGGGAAAGATCAGCCAGAGAAAAAGATATTTTCCAAGCGGCCCATGGCATCCAACAGATAAAAACGCACCTCATACCCCGACTGGCCCGTCATTGCCGCGGTGAGACTGTCCGGAAACCCCGCAGCGGAAGCGGTATCCGCAAAATCCTCTGCCGCGCCGCTGAGACACAGCGTTGGAAACACCACGCACCACCAGTTGTGTCCCGCACCCTCGCCGATGACGATCCGCAGCGCTTCATAGACACCTGCCGGAAGGGAAAAGGTATCATAATGCCGGGTGTCAAAGGCTTCCTGGCAGAGCGTAACCACCGCGTTCTGGGAAAAACCCGCCATTTTTAAGGTATCATTGGCAATTTCCTGGATTTTCGGCAAATTTTCTTGCAAATAGTTCTTTGCTGCCTCGACATTGCCTATTTTCTCCAAATCTCCACGCAGGCTCTCCATTACCGCGTCCCGCACCAGCAGCTTTACGGACTGATCCGCCTCGCTGTCCGAATTGGCCACCACGTGCAGTCGGATCACCTCCTCATGCAGCCGCTGCCGGTCAGCAAGCAGCGCGCCGCACCAGGCCAGCACCACCGCGCAGAAGCAAACAAACACACGTTTTCCCAGTTTACCCATAAAAAAACACCGTCCATACGGAAATACTTCCAGTATGGACGGATTTCGGGAAATTTATACCGGTTTGGCAATAAAAATCTGAGGATAATTCTCTTTCAGCATATTGCACACCACCGCCGCGTATTCAAAGCTTGGCAGGATCGCAAATACGGCGGAGCCGGAACCGGTCATCTGCTGGGCCAGGGCGCCGTAGCTGTGGCAGATGGACTTGATGTAGTTCAGTTCCAAATGATCCGCAGTGACCACAGGATCAAACACATTGTATACATTCTCCGCCACCGCGCCGAGATCTCCGGAAAGCAGGGCACTCTCCATAGCCCGGTTGTCCGGACGGCAGGGAATGGCCACGGTGTCGAGTTTCCGGTAAAGCTCCGGTGTGGAGACAGAAAAATCCGGCTTGCAGACCACAAAAATACAGTCGGGCATATCCGGCAGCTTCCGCAGGCGCTCTCCCCTGCCCTCTACCATAGCGGTACCGCAGAGGGTGCAGAAAGGCACGTCACTGCCCATCTGGGCGCCAAGCTCCGCCAGCGCCAGAATGGAGAGCGGTTCGCCGTAATGCCGGTTCAGCGCCCGGAGCACCGCCGCCGCGTCGGCGCTGCCGCCGCCCAGCCCTGCTCCGGAGGGAATGCGCTTGACAATTCGAATTTCCAAGCCGTTGGGGTCTTTGTTAAGGGCCTGGCAATAGACCTTTGCCGCCTTCCAGGCCAGATTCGTTTCGTCGGTGGGAATGCCCTCGGCGGAACAGAGCAGCTTCCAGGGTTTTCCGGTGCCGATGTCAATCTCCACATCATCCCGGATGGAAATGGTCTGCATCACGCTTTGCAGATCATGATAGCCGTCCTCCCGTTTTCCCAGCACATCCAGGGTCAGATTCACTTTGGCGAAGGCGCCTTCATACAATGTCGTCATAATTTCTACCGTCCTTTGCGTTCAATGGGTTTATTATAATGCATACTGAACAACGCAAAACGCCTTGAAAGCCAAGGCTTTCAAGCCTTTCGTGCGTTGTTCTGGTGCAAGGGTTTTGTGGGATTTCGCACAAAACCCTTGCACCTACCAAATGGCATGGTGCGCCATGCCATTTGGATACGCATTGATTTCTGTCTGAATTCCATAAAAACGGTTATAAAGAGCCGTTTTTATGGAATTACGCACCTAACGGTGCGTGAATAAGCCGTAACACGGCTTATTCAGTAGACATTATTATAGCTTGAAATGACATATTTTGCAATCCATTCTCCTAATAAATTTGAAAAAGCTGTACATCCTAAGTAACATCCGGAACGAGAAAGGGAGGTTTGCTTCTATGGATACCATTGCGCTGATTCTGTCCATCATTGGCTGTGTCAACTGGGGACTTGTGGGTATTTTTCAGTTTGATCTGGTCGCCTGGCTGTTTGGCGGCTCCGGTTCTCTGTTCAGCCGCCTGGTCTATACCATCATAGCCCTAGCCGGTTTGTGGTGTATTTCCTTCTTGTTTCGCAGGC
>CAMEWZ010000022.1 GCA_945946745.1 uncultured Clostridia bacterium
GGAAAATACTTCTCAGACTGCAAGTGTATCATTTGTTCGCCGGAGGCGAACAAATGATGCGCGCAGCAGGCTGCAAAAACCTGTCGAAAAGCCCCAAGGGGGATTTTCGACAGTCTGAAAACCCGGCACCGCGCGGTACCGGGCTATTTTACTTCTTCGGGAAGCGCACCGTAACGGTGGTTCCCCGGCCCACCTGGCTTTCCAGGGTCAGACCGGCATGCAAAATTAGGGTAGCGTGCTTGACGATGGACAGTCCCAGCCCGGTGCCGCCTACCTCCTTGGAGTGGCTCTTGTCCACCCGGTAGAACCGTTCAAAGACCCGCTCCTGGTGCTCCCGGGGAATGCCGATGCCGGTGTCCGTCACCGTCAGCACCGCCTCCGTCTCCCGGTTTTCCACCCGCACCGTCACGCTGCCGCCGGGGCGGTTATACTTCACGGCGTTGTCCGTTAGGTTAAACAAAATGGCGGATACCAGCTGGGGAATGCCATAAAAGACGGCGTCCTCCCCTTCCAGCTTGAGGGAAATCCCCTTCAACTCCGCCGGGGCGGCAAGCTCCCGGATCGTCTGCCGAGCGGCATCATAGAGGCTGCACGCTGCCCAGTCCAGTTCCTCCGCTCCCTCGTCCAGCCGAGACAGCCGGAGAATGTCCTCCACCAGTCGGATCAGCCGTTGGGCCTCCGTATAAATCTTCTCCGAAAAGCGCGTCATATCCTCCGGAGGCACCATCCCGCTTTTCATCAACTCCGCGTAGCCGGAAATGGCGTGGAGCGGGGTTTTCAGCTCGTGGGAGACATTGGCGGTGAATTCCCGCCGCAGCTGCTCCGCCTGGTGCTTCTGGGTCACGTCGAACAGCAGCAGCACCACGCCGTACACATCCTCCTCCGCCAGCACCGGACTGGACGCCGCCAGATATTGTCCCTGTTTCAGGGACACCGTCTGCTCTCCCTTTTGTCCCGTGAGCGCCTTCTCCACCAGCGCTTCAATCTCCGGATTTCGGTTGGCTACGGAGAAATCCGCGCCCAGACAGTTGGGCGTCACCTCCAGGAGGCCCGCGGCGGCGGGGTTGATGCTGAGAATGGTTCCGGCGCTGTTCATCAGCACCAGTCCCTCGCTCAGCGACCTGGTCACCGTGTTGAATTCCCGCTGCTTGTGCTTCAGCTCCTCGGACTGGGCCCGAAGCTGACGCTGCTGGGAGTCCAGCCGCCGCAGCAGGGGCTGGATTTCCTCATACACCGTGTTGGAAAGGGGTTCATCCAAATTCAGCTCGTTGAGCGGTCTCACCACCTGCCGGGACAGCCGCCGGGACAGCCACAGCGACAGCGCCAGCGTGGCAGCCACCGCCAGGGCAATGCTGCCGGACATGCCCAGCATCAAGCTCAGCACCGAGCCATGGGAGGCAGACAGCCGCAGCACCGTTCCGTTGGAAAGCCGCTGGGCAGCATAAATATACCGGGCCATCAGCGTGCCGGAATAGCGGGTGGCCTCGCCATAGCCCTCCGCCAGGGCCTGGCGAACCTCCTCCCGGGCCAGGTGGTTCTCCATCTCCCCGGTATCGGAGCGGTTGTCGTAGAGCACGCTGCCGTCGGCGGCGATCCAGGTGATCCGACAATCCGTGGTGCCGTCCAGGTTCTCAAAGTAGCGGCTGCCCTCGTGATTCACCGCTTGGGCCGCCAGGGCCATCTCCATCCGCAGCTGATTCCGCTGCACCCCGGTAAAATAGGAATGCACCGCGCACATCACCAGCATCAGCACGCACAGCAGCACCGTCAGCGCCACCGCGAACATGGCGCGAAAAATTCGCTTGGTCACGGCTTTTCCTCCAATCGGTAGCCCACGCCCCGCACCGTTCGGATGTACTCCCCGCAAGGCCCCAGCTTGGTGCGCAGGGTGCCGATGTGGACATCCACCGTCCGGGTCTCCCCCAGATACTCTGTGCTCCAGATCCGCTCCAGCAGCTGATCCCGGGTAAATACCCGGCCCGGGTGCTCCAGGAACAGCCGCAGCAGCTCAAATTCCTTCAGTGTCAGCTCCACCCGGCTGCCCTCCACCCGGACGGTGTGGGATTCCGGATCCATTTCCAGCCGTCCCATGGTCAGCCTGGGCTTTTCCCGCGCTCCGGCGGTGCGGCGCAGCACTGCCCGAATGCGGGAGACCATCTCCATCATGCCGAAGGGCTTGGCCAGGTAGTCGTCCGCCCCTTGATCCAGGCCCATGACCTTGTCATATTCCGTCCCCTTGGCGGAGGCCATAATCACCGGCACCCGGGCCGTGGCGGACGCCCCCCGCAGCCGCCGCAGAATCTCCATGCCGTCCATCCCCGGCAGCATAATATCCAGCAGAATCAGCTCCGGATTTCCCGTCTCCAGCGCTTCAAACAGCCCGGAACCGTTGGCGAAGCCCTCCGCCTCAAACCCCGACGCCCGCAGGGCATACAGCATCAGCTCCCGGATGCTGTCGTCATCCTCCACACAGTAGATCATCGTCTTCCTCCCGATACCTGGATTTTCTCATAATTGATGGTACGACAAATCTGTAAGATTTACAAGGGGGGAATTGTAAAATCCGTGTAAAGGGAAGTGTTATTCCATCGGCTGGAACAACTGGGGTATGGGGATACCAAATGACTGACTGATGCAAACGAGTATCGTTACGGTCATTCCTTTGGTCAAAACGCCGGATTCCAGGGAATCCAACGTTGTCAAGGAAACCCCACACCGTTTGGCCATCGCGGTTCGAGATAGATGATGGGTCATGCGCAAATTGCGAACATTTTCACAAAATACCTGTACATAACTGTCATTTCGCATAAGCTGCCTCCTAAGGGAAAGATATCAAGAAAAGTATAACACATTTGTGTTCATTTGGCAACATATGTAGTCAATAAAAAGAAAGGCTCCCCTTATACTAAATCCAGTAGAGGGGGGATCCACGTGCTGGACGCAGAAATTGTAGGACGGGTGCTTCAACGTTATCGGGAAAAACGGAACTTATCTCAAGAAGTTGTCAGCGGACTGGCTGGGATTGGACGTTCCCATTTGAGCGCCATCGAGCGCGGCGAACGCAGGCCAACCATGGATACGTTCTACAAAATATGTGAAGCCATGCAGTACAAGCCCAGCGAGGTCATGGCCGCCATCGAGGAAGAATGTGAAAAACACAGAATATAAAGGCTCCGCCTTGTGGCGGAGCCTTTGCTTTATACGGATATTCAATAAAAACTTTCATTTGCGAGAATGGAAGTTCATAATGAGACGAGTCTCCAAAATTTTCTATCCCGAAAATCATGGAAACGGCAACGCCGTTAGGCGGTGTCTATCTGATAAAACCAAATGGTTTTATCAGATATTAGTATGAAACACATACTGATCCAGCCGGTGGAACGCCTCCTGCACCCGGCTGAGGGGCAGGGCCAGATTCATGCGGATGTGGGTCTGGCCGTGGAAGGCCCGGCCGTCCTGCCACACAACGCCCACATCCCAGCCGGCGGCAAGCAGCTCGTCCATGGTCTTTCCGTGGGCGGCCAGCCACTGCTGGCAGTCCAGGAACAGCATATAGGTACCCTGGGGCTTACTGACCGTGACGCCTGCAAAGTGCTTTTCGATGTAGTCGCAGGCAAAGTCCACGTTTCCGGTGATGACCTGCCGCAGCTCCTCCACCCACTCGTAGCCCTCGGGCTGGTAGGCCCCCAGCAGGGCGTGCATGCTCATGACGTTCATGGAATTGTAGTGGGCCAGGGATCCTTCCTTGTCGCAGCGATCCCGGAGCCAGCTGTTGTAAATAATGTGGTAGCTGCCCACCAGGCCTGCCAGGTTGAAGGTCTTGGAGGGAGCGTACAGGGCCACGGTGCGCATTTTTGCGTCCTCGCTGACGGACTGGGTGGGAATGTGCTTGTGTCCAGAAAGGATGATGTCGCTCCAGATTTCGTCGGAAACCACGAACACGTCATACTTTTTATACAGCGCCATGGCCTGCTCGATCTCCCAGCGCTCCCAGACCCGGCCGCAGGGGTTGTGGGGGGAGCAGAAAATGGCGGCGTGGATGTGATTTTCCACGATTTTCCGCTCCATATCCGCGAAATCCATCCGCCAAACACCCTGCTCGTCCTGCACCAGCGGGGAATGGACGATATCATAGCCGTTGTTTTCCAGGCTGTGGGTAAAGCCCACATAGGTAGGCGCGTGCACCAACACCTTGTCGCCCTTGGAGCACAGCACGTTCAGCGCCGTGACCACGCCGCCCAGGACGCCGTTTTCGTAGCCGATGTGCTCCTTGGTCAGTCCGATGACGCCGTTGCGGCGCTCCTGCCAGCGGATGATGGCATCGTAGTATTCCTCCGGCGGAAGGAAGTAGCCGAAAGCCGGGTGCTCCGCCCGCTGGATCATGGCCTGCTGGATGGTGGGCACCACCGGGAAATTCATATCCGCCACCCACATGGGGATCACGTCAAACCCCTCCCGGGGCGCGGGATATTGGGAACCGGGGGCGCCTACCATATCGATGGCAATGGCGTCTTTTCCCCGGCGATCCAGGATGGAAGTAAAATCGTATTTCATAACGCGGCTCCTTTTCTACAGTTTTTTCTTTATTATACGGGATTCCACCGCAAATAGCAAGAGCAGAAATCCCCGCCCTTAGGCCTTCCATCCGCCGCCGAGGACTTCTCCCGGGCTTCTGCCCGGAAAAAATGCCGTTTTTCCATGGAAAATCCATTGACATTAGGCAAATTTACGATATAGTTATATCTGTCAAAATTTGACGCAAAATAAACCAAAGAAACGGGGGAGGATAATGTCCAAAGAACTCATCAGACTCCAGGATTTGACCATGGAGTTCGACGGGGAGCGTATTCTCGACGGCATCAATCTTTACTTCAACGATCACGAATTCCTCACACTGCTCGGCCCCTCCGGCTGCGGCAAGACCACCACGCTGCGGATCATCGGCGGCTTCTTAACGCCCACATCCGGCACGGTGACCTTTGACGGCAAGGTCATCAACGACCTGCCCCCTTACAAGCGGCAGATCAACACCGTGTTCCAGCGCTACGCCCTGTTCCCGCATCTGGATGTGTACGACAACATCGCCTTCGGACTGAAGGTGGCTAAGCTGCCCAAGGACGAAATTCACCGCCGGGTAAATGAAATGCTGGAGATCGTCAGCCTGAAAGGCTACGAAAACCGCAGCATCGATTCCCTCTCCGGCGGCCAGCAGCAGCGGGTGGCCATTGCCCGGGCGCTGGTGAACCAGCCCAAGGTGCTGCTGCTGGATGAACCCCTGGCGGCACTGGATCTGCGATTGCGCAAGGACATGCAGAACGAGCTGAAGCGCATCCAGCGCTCCACCGGCATCACCTTCATCTATGTCACCCACGACCAGGAGGAAGCCCTCTCTATGTCGGACACCGTGGTGGTCATGGACAAAGGCCGTATTCAGCAGATCGGCAGACCTGAGGATATCTATAATGAGCCGAAAAACGCCTTTGTGGCGGACTTTATCGGCGAAAGCAACATTCTGGACGGCGTCATGCTGTCCGATTACAAGGTTCGGTTCTTTGGCCGGGTCTTTGACTGCGTGGACGCGGGCTTTAACCCCAACGAGCCGGTGGACGTGGTCATCCGCCCGGAGGACATCGACATTGTCCCCGCGAATCAAGGCCATCTGGTGGGCACCGTCACCGGCATCACCTTCAAGGGCCTAAATTACGACATCATCGTGGAATTCAAGGGCTTCAAATGGCTGATCCAGACCACGGATTACCACAGCGTCGGCTCCGTCATCGGCATCCGCCTGAATCCAGAGGATATCCACATCATGCACAAGAGCGAGTATTCCGGACTCTTTGGCGACTACAGCTCCTACTCCGCCGAGTACGACGAGCTGACGGAGGACGCTGAAGATGAAGAAGAATAACGCCGTTCTGCTCAGCACGCCTTACCTTCTGTGGATGGCGGCCTTTACCTTGATTCCCCTGGGTGTGGTGTGCTATTATGCCTTGACCGATCCCGCTACCGGGGCCTTCTCCCTAAGAAACCTCCGGGATCTGGGGATGTACCTGCCCGTGCTGTGGCAGTCCATTGTGTATTCCCTGGCAGCGGCGGCGATCTGCCTGGTGCTGGGCTATCCCGTGGCCTATTATATCGCCCAGTGCGGCCAGACTGCCCAGAAGCTACTATACATGCTGGTGATGCTGCCCATGTGCATGAGCTTCCTGCTGCGCACCCTGGCCTGGGTTGGCTTACTCCAGGATACCGGCATCATCAATACCCTGTTGGGCAAGCTTGGCATCGGGCCTCTGCGGCTGATCCGTACCCCCGGCGCGGTGATTCTGGGCATGGTGTATAACTACCTGCCCTATATGATATTGCCCCTGTACTCCATCATCGTAAAAATCGACCGGCGGCTCATTGAGGCGGCGGAGGACTTGGGCTGCAACGGTGTTCAGGTCTTTGGCCGGGTGATTCTTCCCCTGTCCGTGCCCGGCATTCTCTCTGGCCTTACCATGGTGTTCGTCCCCTCTGTGTCCACCTTCTACATCTCTCAGAAGCTGGGCGGCACGGACACCGTGCTCATCGGCGACGTCATCGAGCGCCAGTTCAAGCAGGGCAACAACCCCAACCTGGGAGCGGCCCTCAGCCTGGTGCTGATGGTGCTGGTGTTCGTGTGCACCGGTATCATGAACCGCTTCGGCGGCGACAGTGAGGAAGGGGGCGTCATCGTATGAAACGCGCCAACCGCTTCATCACCATTCTGATTTTTATTTTCCTGTATATCCCCATGGCGGTGCTGATCGTGGCGTCCTTCAATACCGGCAAGGACATCACCCAGTTCCAGGGCTTCACGCTGAACCAGTATGCCCGCCTGTTCCAGGACAGCGGTCTGCTCAAGCTGCTGGGTAACTCTCTGATCGTCTCCGTGCTGGCCAGCTTCATCGCCACGGCCTTCGGCACCGTGGCGGCGGTGGGCATTCACAACTTGAACCCCCGGATGCGCAAGGCCGCTATGACCTTGACCAACATCCCCATGACCAACCCGGACATCGTCACCGGTGTGTCATTGTCGCTGCTGTTTGTCTTTGTGGGCACCCAGCTGCTGGGCCAGCGGAACAGCTTGACCTTCTGGACGCTGCTCATCGCCCACATAACGTTTAACCTGCCCTATGTGATCTTAAACGTCATGCCCAAGCTGAAGCAGATGGATTCGTCACTTACCGACGCGGCCATGGACTTGGGCTGCACCCATGTGCAGGCCTTTTTCAAGGTGACCCTGCATGAGATCATGCCCGGCATCGTATCCGGCGCCATTATGGCCTTTACCATGAGTTTGGACGACTTCGTCATCAGCTATTTTGTCAGCGGTCTGGATTTTGTGACGCTTCCGGTGGAGATTTATTCCTACACCAAAAAGCCTCTGCATCCCAAGATCTACGCCATGTTCACATTGTTGTTCCTGCTGATTCTGGTGCTGATGGTGGCCATGAATTTGATCCAGCTCTATGCCGACAAGAAAAAAACAGCTTCCCACCGCGCTGGGATGTAAAAGGAGAAAAAGAAGATGAAAAAAGCAATCTGCCTGTTTCTGGCCCTGTGCCTGACCTTTGGCTGCGCCGCCATGCTCTCCGGCTGCGGCAGCAGCAAGGATACCACCACCCTGTACGTCTACAACTGGGGTCAGTATATCTCCGAGGGGGATGACGGCTCCCTGGACGTGATCGCGGCCTTCGAGGAGGCCTACCCCAACATCAAGGTGCAGTATTCCACCTATGACTCCAACGAGATCATGTACTCCAAGCTCAGCAACGGCGGCATTACCGTGGACGTGATCATCCCCTCCGACTATATGGTCGGCCGGATGCGCCAGGAGGGAATGCTGATGGAGCTGAATTTCGACAATATCCCCAACTATCAGTATATTGACGAAAGCTACAAGAACACCTCCTATGACCCGGAGAACAAGTATTCCGTCCCCTACACCTGGGGCACCGTGGGCATCATCTACAACACCAAGTATGTGGACGAGGCGGATGTCACTGGCTGGGAGCTGCTGTGGAATGAGAAGTACGCCGGAAAGATTCTGATGTTCGACAACTCCCGGGACGCCTTCGGCATTGCCGAGTACCTGCTGGGCTATGACGTCAACACCACCGACGAAGCGGAGCTGAAGGCCTGCGCCGACAAGCTTGCCCAGCAGAAGCCCGTGGTGCAGCAGTACGTCATGGATCAGATTTTCGACGCCATGGAAAACGAGGAGGCCTGGATCGCCCCCTACTATGCCGGCGATTATCTGACCATGGTGGAGGAAAACCCAGACCTTGCCTTCTATCAGCCCCAGGAGCAGGGCTTCAACATCTTCATCGACGCCCTGTGCATCCCCACCTGCTGCCAGGAGAAGGAGGCAGCGGAACTGTTCATCAACTTCCTGTGCGACCCGGAGATCTGCGCTGCCAATTTGGATTCCCTGGGCTACAGTGTCCCCATGACCGAGGCCAAGCAGTACCTGGATCCGGAGCAGGCGAAAAACCCCATCGCCTATCCCAGCGAGGAGACGCTGCGCAACGCCACCAGCTTTAACTACCTGCCGGAGGAGACCTCCCGCTATATGGAAAGCCTGTTCATGGAAGTACGCAACGGCTGATCCCCCAACACAAACATGCCCGCCGCTTGCATTCGCGGCGGGCATTCTATTTGCGCAACGGGAAAACCCCGATGCCAAAGGCACCGGGGTTCCCGCGAAAGAGTTTGGAAAGAAGAGAGGTAGAAAAGAGGATCTACGGAGTGGAAAGGAGCGGCTCACGGCTTCCGCAACCTTTCTGTTATTAAGATACGTTTTGGTTTTGAACACCTCATAACGGAATTGAAAACAAAAAACGACAAATTTGTGAACACGGCGGCGTGCCGCCGCTGTCAATGCGTGCCCGGGCTGGGCAATATTCGTTACACCCCTGGGTACCGCTCGGTATCGTTACGGCGGTACAAATTGTAATTTTTCGCGCAGCAGCCTTGGCTCCCCCTATGGGGGAGCTGGCACGGCGTTAGCCGTGACTGAGAGGGCCCTCTCCGCCCCCTTCGGGGGCACCTCTCCCATAGGGAGAGGCAAGGGGCTGACCAAGAAACACCAATTTAGCACATGATTACCAGGGGAACGATACCGAGCCGTGGTGCTCCGCGCAGCGAATCAAAAATATCTATGATTGCCAGTGGCAATCATACCATAATTTTCACCCAAAGGCGTAACGAATACCACCCAGCCCGGGCACGCATTGTCTGCGGCGACTCGCCGCCGCAGGCAAACGGCCGCTTACTCGGAATACCGCCCGCCCTTGTGGCTGGCACTGCGGAACACCAGGGCGCCAATCAGCAGCAGCGTCAGCACTGCGGCAATGAGCACCACGCCGATCCAACCGTCACCGCCTACCTTCTGGACTACCGTCTCCGGCTCCGTTTCCTGGGTGGTCTCCGGCTGGGTTTCTTCAGTCGTGGGAATGGTGGTTGGCTCCGTAGTCGGGTCCGTTGTCGGCTCGGTGGTGGGTTCGGTGGTGGGTTCCGTAGTAGGCTCCGTGGTGGGCTCGGTAGCCGGTTCCGTCACCGCCACAGCCACCGCCGCTTCGGTGGGCGCCTCGGTGGGTTCCTCCGTCTGCGTAGCCTGCTTGGTGTCCTTGGTCTCCTCTGTGGACTCTGCTTCTTCCTCCGCCAGCTTAGCCGCCACAGCGGAAGCGTCAAAATTGCCCATCATGACCCCCAGTTTTCCGCCGTAGCTGCTGACCAGGACGGAATAGGAATCCCAGGGCCAGGGATTGTTGGTGGGATAGAATACCGCGATGTAGTTGCCCGTCCACAGGCAGCTGTCGTTGAACCGGGGCATCCCGCCATCGCAGTACACGTATTTCAAATCTTCACAGCCCCGGAAGGCCTCCTTGCCAAAGGTGCGGAAGGTGGCGGGCAAATGGATATAGTCCAAATCCTTGCAGCCGTAGAAGGCCCGCTCGCCGATCGCCACCAAGGCGTCGCCAAAGTCCACCGTCTCGATCCGGTCGCAGCCGGAGAAGGCGCCGTCGCAGATCTTGGTAATACCGCCGGAGAGCACCACGTTTTCGATATGATCCTTATGCTCCAGCCAGGGGGCGTCGGTGATCTCCCCGCTGCCTGTGATGGTCAGGGTGTAGCCATCCAATGACCAGGAGATTCCCTCGCCGCAGGTGCCGCTGGCAATGTTCCGGTTCAGCACCGAGGTGTTGGCCGCGGCAGCCCCGGGCGAGAGCATCAGCACCACCAGGCAAACCACCAAACAATTTACAATCCACTGTTTCTTCATAAACTATGTATCCTTCCTTTCCGACGGATATTCTACACAAAAGACAGACAGGCTGTCAACTGTCAACGTTAATTCATTGTCCCCTCCGCCCGCTGGAACAGCTCGCCGATCCGCTGGCGCAGGGCTGCGGCCTCCGGCGTATCGGAAGACCCGTATTCTTCAATCCATTGGGCCGATGCCGTCTGGGCATCCTTCAGCGTCTCCAGATCAAAGCTCAGATCCGCCACCCGAAAGGCGGGCAGACCCGACTGGCGGGAACCGAAGAAATCTCCCGGGCCCCGCAGCTTTAAGTCCTCCTCGGCGATCCGGAAGCCATCGGTGGTTTTGCACAGGGCCTTCAGCCGCTGCACTGTCTCGGGGTTGCGGTTGTGGGTGGTAAGAATGCAGTAGCTTTTGGCGCTGCCCCGGCCCACCCGGCCCCGAAGCTGATGAAGCTGGCTCAAGCCGAAGCGATCCGCGTCCTCGATGACCATCAGTGTGGCATTGGGCACGTCTACCCCCACCTCGATCACCGTGGTGGCCACCATCACGTCGGCCTCCCCTCGGGCAAAGGCCGCCATGGCCGCCTCCTTCTCCCCGCCCTTCATCTGCCCATGAAGCAGGGAAATCCGCAGATCGGGAAACACCGTCTGCTGTAAGGTTTCCGCCCAGGCTGTGGCGGCTTTTACCCCCAACTCCTGGTTTTCCTCCACTGCCGGGCAGACCACAAAGCACTGATGCCCTTCCTCCACCTGCTTGCGGATGAAGGCGTTGATTCTGGCCCGGTAGCTTTCCCCCACCAGGAAGGTCTCCACCGTCTCCCGACCCGGGGGCAGCTCGTCCAGAATGGACACATCCAGATCTCCGTACATCAGCAGCGCCAGCGTCCGGGGAATAGGCGTGGCGGACATCACCAGCAGATGGGGATCCTCCCCTTTGGCGGAAAGCCTGCCCCGCTGCCCCACGCCGAAGCGGTGCTGCTCGTCGGCGATCACCAGCCCCAGGCTGCGAAACTGGGTGGCATCCGTCAGCAGCGCGTGGGTACCCACCGCCACTTGGATCTCGCCGGAGGCCAGGGCCTCCCGAACCAGCCGCTTCTGCTTCACCGTCATGGAGCCGGTGAGCAGACCGACTTGGATGCCCAGGGGCGCGAACAGCGTTTCCAGGGAGGCAAAATGCTGCTCCGCCAAAATCTCCGTGGGTGCCATCAGCGCCGCCTGTCTGCCGTTGCGAACCGCGCAGTAAATCGCCGCGGCGGCCACCATGGTCTTGCCGCTGCCCACGTCCCCCTGCACCAGCCGGTTCATGGGTACGCCCTTCTGATAATCCCCCAGGATATCCCCAATCGCCCGTTTCTGAGCGCCGGTCAGGGCAAAGGGCAGGGCGGCAAAAAACGGCTCCATGTTCAAATCGGTGTAGGCCGCCGTCCTTTTTTCCGCCCGGCTGGCCCGCATCAGAGACAGCCCCGCGGAGAACAGGAAGAATTCCTCAAAAACCAGCCGCTTTTTTGCCTGCTCCGCCTCCGCCATGGATTCCGGCTCGTGGATGGCCCGGTAGGCCCGCTCCGCCGGAAGGATGCCATATCGCCGGCGAACCGTCTGCGGCAATATTTCCTCCGGCGGGTCGCAGATGGCCAGGGCCTGCCGCACCGCCCGCAAAATGGCGGCGTTGCTCAGCCCGGCGGTCAGCGGGTAGATGGGGAGTATCCGCCGGGTGGTCACCGGCGGGGAATCCGGCGGCTCAAAGGTGGGGTTTGTCATATTGTAGCCAATGAAATCCCCAGAAACCGCTCCATAAAAGATGTATTCCTTCCCATATTGCAGCTGCTCCGCCGCGAATTTGGAATTGAAGAAGGTCAGATTCAGCCGGGCTGTGGCATCCGCCACCTGCACCTTGGTAATGTCCAGCCCCTTGCGGATGTGAGAGGTGCGAGGGGTATTCATCACCATGGCCCGGAAGCAGGCAGGCACATCCGGCTCCAGCTTTTCAATGGGCACCAGCCTTGTCCGATCCTCATACCCCCGGGGGAAATGGCAGATCAGATCTCGGAGGGTGAAGATATTCAGATTTGCAAACTGCTTGGCCCTGGCTGGGCCGACACCCTTGAGGATGGTCACAGGATCGGAAAGCCGTGCCATTTTCTCACCTCCGGGAAATGTTTCCTTTATTATACGCAAAATGTCGGCATAAAGCAATGAATTTCTTCCACGGCTTTTCGACAGCCTTTGTCAGCGGCGAGTCGCCGCTGACAATGCGTGCGCCAGCTGGGAGGTATTTGTTACACTCTAGGGTATCGCTCGGTATCGTTACTGCGGTAAATTGTAACAGCCAACGCCTCCCCTTTTCGGAGAGGTGCGCCGCCGCAAGGCGGCTCTGATTGCCAGTGGCAATCCTACACCAGCCGACCCACGCATTCGCTGCGGGCCGTGAGCGCAAATTCGCTTGCCAATTGCGGCAACTGCCGCTATAATAGTTCCACGGAATTTCACACAAGGAGAGATACGTATGCTGCAAACGGTAAGCAAATTTCTGGACAGCGCCCTGTTCCGCCGGTTCTGTTCCGCTCTGATCATTCTGGCCATTGGTGTGCTGGCCATTCGGATCATCACCAAGCTGCTGGAAAAAACCCTGGAAAAATCCCGTCTGGAAAAAGCCGCCCATCGCTTGATTACCTCGTTGTCCAAGGCCGCGCTGTATATCCTGCTGGGTCTGATCACCGCGTCCACCCTGGGGCTGGATGTGTCCAGTATCGTGGCCCTTGCCAGCGTGCTGACCCTGGCCCTTTCCCTGGCGCTGCAAAACATGTTGTCCAACGTCATCGGGGGCTTTACCATCCTGTACACCCACCCCTTCCACTCCGGAGATTTTGTGGAAATCAGCGGCCAGTCCGGCACCGTGCAGGAGATCAACATGACCTACACCATGCTGGCCACGCCGGACAACAAGCTGGTGTCCCTGCCCAACAGCGCCGTGGTGGCCGCCCAGGTGGTAAACTACACCACCCTGGGCACCCGCCGGGTG
Organism: uncultured Clostridia bacterium; assembly: GCA_945946745.1. Classification (GTDB taxonomy): domain Bacteria; phylum Bacillota; class Clostridia; order Oscillospirales; family Oscillospiraceae; genus Faecousia. The sequence continues at coordinate 13,310 of CAMEWZ010000022.1, forward strand.
GACATCCCAGTGTCCGCCGGATACGATGCCCCCACCCAGAAGGTTCTCGACGCGCTCATCCAGGTGGGGACGATGGACAATGTGCTTCTGGAGCCCGCCCCCAGTGCGGTGATTCTGAACTATGGGGACAGCGCCATTGACTACAGCCTGCGGCTTTGGGTCAAAAGCGCAGACTACTGGGACGTTTATTTCACGGCCACCCAGCGGGTCAAGGACATCTTCGATGCCCAGGGAATCCCCATGACCTACCCCCATCTCAATGTCCATCTGGACAAATTGCCTTAAGAATCGGCAATCTGTCTAATTCTTTGGTGGATGTATCCAAAAAATTTCATCTGCTTTCATCCTATTGCCAAAACGGAAGTCCTATGATATAGTATGCAGGAGAGCAAAGGCGTTCTTGCATGGGAGTGGTCTACCCATGCAAGAACGCCTTGCTGTTTTTTACCCGATTTTGGGGAGAGGAGACAACGCCATGGAAAATTTCACCGAGCGAACGGAACCTGCGGGACTGTATGACCCCCGGTTTGAACACGACAACTGCGGCATTGGCGCCGTCGTGGATATCAAAGGACGCAAAAGCCACCAAACGCTGGACGATGCCTTGCAGATCGTCGAGCATCTGGAGCACCGGGCCGGTAAGGACGCCGAGGGCAAAACCGGTGACGGCGTAGGCATTTTGCTGCAAGTCAGCCACAAATTCTTCCAAAAGGCAGCCGCCCTGGCGGGAATCGCCCTGGGTGAGGAGCGGGAGTACGGTGTGGGCATGTTCTTCTTCCCCCAGGAGGAATTGCAGCGCAACCAGGCCAAGAAGCTGTTTGAGATCATCTGTAAAAAGGAAGGCCTTCCCTTCCTGGGCTGGCGGGAGGTGCCCACCTGCCCGGAGGTTCTGGGCCACAAGGCCCGGGCCTGCATGCCCAGCATCTGGCAGGCCTTTGTAGGCAAGCCCTCCCGGATCGAGAGCGGCATTGCCTTTGACCGGCGGCTGTATGTGGCCCGCCGGGTGTTCGAGCAGTCCAACCAGGAGAGCTATGTGTGCAGCCTGTCCAGCCGCACCATTGTCTACAAGGGCATGTTCCTGGTCAAGGAGCTGCGGCTGTTCTACCCCGATTTGCAGGACGAGGACTATGAGTCCGCCATCGGCATGGTTCACAGCCGGTTCTCCACCAATACCTCCCCCAGCTGGAACCGGGCCCACCCCAACCGCTTCATCCTGCACAACGGCGAAATCAACACCATCCGGGGCAATGTGGACACTATGCTGGCCCGGGAGGAGACCATCGGCAGCAATTATCTGAAAAACGATATGACCAAGGTGCTGCCCATCGTCAACCAGGGCGGCTCCGACTCCGCCATGCTGGATAACACCCTGGAATTCATGGTGATGAACGGCATGGATCTGCCGCTGGCCGTCATGGTCACCATCCCCGAGCCCTGGAGCAACAACCAGAGCATGGATCCCAAGAAGCGTGCCTTCTACCAGTATTACGCCACCATGCTGGAGCCCTGGGACGGCCCCGCCTCCATTTTGTTCAGCGACGGCGACGTGATGGGTGCGGTGCTGGATCGCAACGGTCTGCGTCCCAGCCGCTACTACATCACCAAGGACGGACGACTGATCCTGTCCAGCGAGGTAGGCGTGCTGGATATCCCCGCCGACCAGATCGTCCGCAAGGATCGTCTGCGCCCCGGCAAGATGCTGCTGGTGGACACGGTGAAGGGCGAACTGGTGGATGATGATGCGCTGAAGGCCGACTATGCCAGCCGCCAGCCCTACGGCGAATGGCTGGATCGAAACCTGGTCAACCTGTCCGATCTGAAGGTGCCCAATCAGAAGATTCCCTCCCACACCAAGGAGGAGCTGGTGCGGCTGCAAAAAGCCTTCGGCTACCGCTATGAGGATGTGAACAACATCATGCTCCCCATGGCGTGTA
>CAMEWZ010000023.1 GCA_945946745.1 uncultured Clostridia bacterium
TTGCAGCTATTCTCACACAACATACGGGCGTACAGGTGAAGTACGGATTGCTGACAGCGGACGGATTTAACTTCCACCCAAGTTGGGCGGAAGTTAGAAACGGCTGAAATAATCGGGGAACAGAGTGGGGAAAGCAAAAATCAAGTGCGCCGATATATCCGCCTTACCGAGTTGATTCCTCAAATTCTCAGCATGGTGGATGCCGGAAAAATCGCCCTGACTCCGGCGGTGGAGCTGTCCTATCTGACCGGGCAGGACCAGCAGGATCTTCTGGAAACCATGGAGAGTGAGGACTGCACCCCATCCCTCTCCCAAGCCGTCCAGTTGAAAAAGCTGAGCCAGTCCGGGGAATTGAATATAGACAAAATCTTCGACATTTTACGGGAACCCAAGGCCAACCAGCAGGAGAAAATCAGCTTCCGGGTGGAGGATTTGCGGCAGTTCTTTCCCAAATCTTACAGCACTGTGCGGATTCAGGAAACCATCCTGAAGCTGCTGTCCGACTATCAGAAAAAACGCAAACGGGAGCAATCCCGATAAGCGGCACATTTGCAGGAGGACAGAATATTGCGTAAAATGAGCACAGAGCATACCCCCGATCATTACTTCGCCGCTCTGAAACTGATTGAGCAGCTTCATAAGGATGGCGAAATCTCCGCAGAAATGTTCCGCAACATTTTAAGGAACTACGCGGAAATCGTGGATCTTTCCAAATTTACAATTATTGATGAAAAGGAGGGAGCAGCGTGATTCCCTATCCCATGGAGTATTTGAAACGCAAAATTGTCATCTATGCCCGGGTTTCCACAGAACATGAAGCTCAGATTTCGGCCTTGGAAAACCAGTTAGATTGGTACAAGCCTCTGCTGGATTTGCACCCGGAATGGACTTTGGTGGAACGGTATATTGATGAAGGCATCACCGGCACATCCGCTGAAAAACGTCCGGAGTTTATGCGGATGATGGAAGATGCAAAAAAGCACAGGTTTGACATGATCCTGACCCGCGAGGTATCCCGGTTCGCCAGAAACACGGTGGATACTTTGCAGTATACCCGAATGCTGAAAGAGCATGGCGTGGAGGTGTACTTCATTAACGACGGCATCAAAACCTTTGACGGTGATGGTGAGCTTCGGCTCACCATCATGGCAACCCTGGCGCAGGACGAAAGCCGTAAGACTTCCGTCCGCGTCAAGAGCGGCCAGCAGACCTCTATGAATCACGGCGTGTACTACGGTAACGGCAATATTCTGGGGCATGACCGGGTTGAGCAGATTTTGCCGGATAAGACAAAGGAAGTGGACTTTGTCATCAATCCGGAGCAGGCAGAAACTGTCCGGCTGATATTTGATCTGTATCTGGATGGTTGGGGTCTGAGCAAGATTAAGGATGAACTGGAACGCAGAGGCCAAAAAACTTCTCAGGGCATGAATAGCTGGCATCCCACAGTCATTTCCCACATTCTCAAAAACACATTCTATTGTGGAATCCTGACCTACCACAAAGAATACACACCTGACTATCTGAAGCAGAAGAAAGTAAAAAATTACGGAGAGATGGAACTCACGCAGGTGCAGGGTAGGCACGAACCCATCGTAACCGAAGAAGAATTTGAAAGGGTGCAGCGTATCATGGCACAAAAATGGACGGAATGTAAAAATTTGAATGAAGGCCCCAGAGCAAAGGGAAAGAAACCCAGGACAACCGTGTGGGGAAAGCTCCTGATCTGCGAATGTGGTCACACCTTCAATACCCGCCGATGGGATCGGGCGGACAGGCAGCCCGGCAACGCCTATCAATGTTATTCTTCTGTGCGCACCGGTTCCTATGAGAGCCGGAAGAAGGGTCTGCCTCTGGAAGGCAACTGCCGCTCCCCCATGATTCCCGAATGGCGGCTGCAGATGATGGCAAATCTGATTTTTCGGGATTATCTTGCGGAAAAGGACAAGGTATTGGCTCTTGCAAATTCCATTCTGGAAAGCTATCAGGAAGAAAGCACCGAAAAGCGGAGTGCAGAAGCACTGATTGCAGCCAAGCATCGTGAGTTGGCTCGCCTCTCGAAGAAAATGGGCAGCTACATCGAGATGCGGGCCGAGGGGGATCTGAGCCGGGAACTGTTCCGAGCGAAGTGCGCCGAACTGGAACCCCAGCTACAGCAGCTTCAAAAAGAAATTGAAATGCTTTCCTAGCAGGCACAGCCCAAGCCCATCGCCAACTACAAAGAAAAGCTGACCGTCCTTCAATATGCACTGGAGCGTTATACCCACCTTGACGAAGGGCAGAATGTGCCGGAATCGGTGGTTGAAGCCTTTGTTGCGAAAATCGTTGTACATCCGGACAGCTTTGACTGGTATCTGCGGTTCAATGACGATCCGGACAAGTCGCTGCACTGCACCCTGGAAGGAAAACGCAAGCAGACAACAAAAATCATGGTTTCGGGGGGAAATTCCCCCACCATGGATTGTAGCGACACAGGCTGCCATCAAGGATGGCGTGAAATAAGGCGTTTTCAAGAAAAACCGATTGTTCGCACAGATCCCCAACCGCTTTACGCGGTTGGGGATCTTGGCGTTTCTGGAAGCGCGTTGCTTCTATGTCATTGGGATGGATTCAAACTCTTGATTCAGCAGGTCAAAGTAATAGATCGTACCGGCTTCCACGGGCCGTCCTATCAGCAGCTTTACGCACAGGGAAACCTGCATGGCGGCGCATAAGGCCGGTGTGAAGCTGAGTACGCTCTTGTTTTTCAGAGTCGCGCCTTCCGGGTACAGTGTTTCGATCAGATGGTCGCCCGGCATGGAAATGGCCGCCTGGGCTACCCAGCCATTGACTGCGCCGTAGATATAGGGAATCTCTGCCTGGGCACAGGCTGCCGCAAGCATTTTGCGGCTTTCGATGTTGTCCAGCCCATCCAGCACCGCATCGCAGGCGAGCAGCAGTCGATGCACATTTTCGTTGGTCAGAAAACTGTCCTCCGCCTCCACAGCCACTTCCGGGTTTATGCGGCTGATTCTGGCAGCGGCGGCTTTGGCCTTGCGAACCCTCAGCAGCGGCACCTCGGATAGCAGCTGCCGGTTTAGGTTAGACGGTTCAAACACATCCCCGTCCACCACCCGGAGCGCGCCGATGCCAATCCGGGCCAGCATGTCGATCAGATGTCCGCCCAGACCGCCGCAGCCCACCACCAGCACCCGCTTTCCCCGCAGGATGCCGCATTCCGCTTCGGTCAGGGCGGGGATGTTCCGTTCATACCGCGGATTCATACATCAACCGCCTCCCACCGGGGGGAACAGCGCCACAATGTCTCCGTCCTTCACAGGCGTTTCCGGCTTCTGGTGGAAGCCGTTGATCAGCAGGATCGATACTTCTTCCCTCGGAATCCGCATTCTGTCCAGGATATCCCCGGCGCAGGCGATGCCCTCCGGCGAAAGCATGGTGACCTTGTCCCGGCCCTGCCGCAGCGTTGCGAAAACACGAACCTCAATCATAGGGATGCTCCTTTGCAAAGGAAATTGGGGAGGGGCAGATCCCCTCCCCAAATGGATCATACGGTTTTATATCTATTTCTGTCAAGCAGAATGTTGTCCGCTTGGCAGACGGCGGCGGATGACAGGGTAACGATACCGAGCAAAGCCCAATGGCGTAACGATGATAGACCAGAGGGCGCGCATTGGCCGCAAGACCTACTTGCCGACGCACTCGTCCAGGCCCAGCTTTTTCAGCGTCTCGTCCGTGGGGAAGGCGTTGACCCAGCCCCGGGCCTCGTAGTACTGCGGCAGCGTCAGCGGCAGCTGGGAGACCATACCCTCGGAGGGGCCGTTGGACACGGGCTCCTGGAGCAGACGCTTGGGCAGACGGTCGTCCTCGGGCTTCATGCCGGCGGCCTTGTTGAACATTCTCTCGATGTTGTAGATCCGGTCGCCGATTTCCAGAACCTGCTCCACCGTCCAGCTGGTGCCGGTGGCGGCGTTCAGCAGATCGGTATACTCCTTGGCGCCCATGGCGAAGGAAGTGAACAGGCAGTGGCCCATGGAGTCGATGACGGCGGTCAGATCCTGGAAGGTCTTGGCCCAGGCGGCCTTATCCGTGGTGACGGTACGATCCAGCTGGGTGGGCAGACCCAGAACCTCGGGGGAGATCATGTAACCCCGGACATGGCAGCCGCCCCGGTTGGAGGTGGCGTAGGTAATGCCGATGCCCTGAATGGCCCGGGCGTCGTAGGCGGGCATTTCCTGCTTTTTGACGCTCATGGAAATTTCGGGGTGGCCGTAGTGCTCGCACAGCCGGGCGGAGCCGGAGCTCATCAGCCAGTCTAGCTCGGTTTTCGGATCGCCCATCCGCTTGGTCCATTCCACCAGAGCCTTGGTAGAGCCCCACTCCAGCGGCACACCGGCGCACTCCTCTTCCTTGATGTAGCCTCTCTGGTACAGCTCCATAGCCGCCGCGATGGTGCAGGGCACGGAGATGGCGTCCAGGCCATACTCGTTGCAGAGCATGTTGCACTCGTCGATGATGTTCAGATCATTGTTGCCGCAGTTGCCGCCGTAGGCCCACAGAGGCTCATACTCGGGGCCGCCAACGACCTTGCCGTTGACATTGACCACACGGCCGCAGGCGATGGGGCAGCGGTGACAGGCGCCGGGCTTCACCAGGTACTTCTCGGCCAGGGTCTCACCGGAAATATCGTCGCCCTTATCATAGTAGCTTTCCTGCCAGTTCTTGGTGGGAAAAGCGCCGATGCTGTTGACGATGTTCACCAGCACGGCGGTGCCCAGCTGACGCAGACCGGCGCCGGTAACGGGGTTGGCCTTCAGCACGTCCATGGCGTTCTTGGTGGCGACCTTCAGCGCGTCCACGTCGGCGATGTTGTCCAGGTTCTTCCGGGTGGCCTTCACCACGATGGCCTTCAGCTTTTTGCTGCCCATGACAGCGCCCACACCGGAGCGGCCTGCGGCCCGATCCTTGTCGTTCATGATGGCGGCCAGAAGAACCTTCTTCTCACCGGCGGGGCCGATGTTCAGAACGGAGGCGTCTGCGCCGTGCTTGGCGCGCAGCTTCTCGTCCATGGCTTCGCTCATGACCCCCAGGTATTCCCGGGCATCCAGCAGCTCGATTTTGTCGTCGACAATGTTGATGTACGTCCATTCGGGGGCCTCGCCCTCCACGATGATGGCATCCCAACCGGCATACTTCAGCTTGGCGCCCCAGATGCCGCCGGAGTTGGAGCAGGCGATCATGCCGGTGAGCGGAGACTTGGTGACCACCATGTACCGACCGGTGGAGGGTGCGGACGCGCCGGTCATGGGGCCGGTGATGTAAATGAGCTTATTTTCGGGGGACAGGGGATCGACGGTGGCAACGCCCTCGTCATAGAGGATTTTGGTGCCCAGACCCCGGCCGCCGATGAACTTGTGGGCCAACTCCAGATCCAGCGGCTCGACGGTGATCTTCCCGGTGGACAGGTTAATGCGGGCAATTTTTTCGTAATATGCGCCAGCCATATGCAGTACCTCCATTATAAGCGAGTGTTGGTTTTTTGGATAATCTCATTATAATAGATATTCCGCCTGGTTCAAGGGCTGCGCTCCATTTCTGTGTGAAACTGCACGAAACTATCTCGTTTCACACGAAAGGAATTGGCGTCTATGCCAAATGACTGCGCGAAATAATACGAAACAAGACGAAACAAGATATACCTTTCGCCCCCTCCCTCTTGTGAAATGCGGGGGTTGCGAGTATAATAATCGTACATTGATTGCAAGGAGGCGGGCGCTATGGCGCAGAATCAGTCGTTATCTACCCAGGAAGTGGCGGAGATTCTCCATGTCAGTAAGTCTACGATCTACGATCTGATCCGCAGGGGAGAGATTCATTCCTACAAGATCGGCCGGAAGGTTCGTTTCACCCAGGATGACGTGGACGCTTATATCGCCCGTTCCCGCCATGAGCATTCCACCGCCCCGGTGCAGCGCATCGATACCCATTCCACCCTGCTGACCCCGGCAGGGCAGGAGCAGCCGGAGATCATTCTCGCCGGCCAGGATGTGGTGCTGGATATTCTGGCAAGCTACCTGCATCAAGAAGATGTGCATGCCGGGCGTACGTATCTGTCCAGTTTTGAAGGGCTGCTTGCCCTGTATCAGGGAAAGGTTCAGGCATCGGCGTGCCATCTGTACGATGGGAAAGAATGCAATGCGTCCTTTGTGCGCAGTCTGATGCCCGGGGTTCCCGCCGTGCTGGTGAATCTGTCCTACCGCACCCAGGGCTTCTATGTGCCCAAGGGAAATCCGAACCACATCCATGGCTGGCAGGATCTGGGCAGGACGGATATTACGATTCTGAACCGCCGGGTGGGTTCTTCCTCCCGCATTCTGCTGGATACCCAGCTGAAAGCGCTGGGGATCCCAGCCGCTCAGGTAAGGGGCTATGACAAGATCATGGGCTCCCATCTGACCATAGCCGCCGCCATCGCGGCGGGGGAGGCCGACCTTGCCATTGGAACGGAGCGTGTTTCCCGCCAGATGGAGGATTTGGATTTTATCCCCCTGTTGGAGGAACGCTTTGATCTGGTGCTGCGGAAGGATTCCATGGAGGCTCCGGCGGTTCGGAAAATGCTGAAAATTCTGGCTTCCCCTGTGTTTCGCCGGGAGGTTGCCCCCTTCTCCGGCAACGACTATCGGGATCTGGGCAAGATTATCATGGAGGTCTGATATGCTGTATGTAAAAACGCCGGAGGAGGTTCTGGCGATGATGGATTCGGAATTTTCCTGCGTGGCGAAGACGGAACAGGTTTCCTTGACCGCCGCTATGGGGCGGACGCTGGCGGAGGATATCGCGGCGGCGGAATATGTGCCGGATTTTGACCGTTCCACGGTGGACGGCTTTGCCGTCCGGGCCAGCGATACCTTTGGCTGCACCGATGCCATCCCCGCCATCCTCCCGTTGCAGGGAACGGTGCTTATGGGGGAGAGCGCGGATTTTGCGCTGGAGGAGGGATCGTGTGTGGCGGTTCCTACCGGCGGCGCGGTGCCCAAGGGCGCGGACGGCGTGGTGATGCTCGAATACACCGAGGATTATGGCGACGGCACCATCGGGATTTCCAAGTCCGCCGCCCCTGGTATGAATATGATCTTTCGGGGAGATGACGTGTACCCCGGCAAGGTGATTCTGAAAAAGGGCCGGGTGCTGTCCTCTGCGGACATCGGCGCCCTGGCCGCGATCGGCCGGGTGCAGGTGCCGGTGGTGAAAAAGCTGACGGTGGGCGTGATCTCCACGGGGGATGAGCTGGTGCCCCCGGAAGTACAGCCCGGCCCGGGACAGGTGCGGGATGTGAACAGCCCCATGCTGGAGGCCATGCTCACCGCCTTCGGCTGCCAGGTAATGAATTACGGGATCGTCATCGACGAGGAAGCGCTTCTTTCGGAAAAAGTCCACCAAGCGATTGGGCAATGCGACGTGGTGCTGCTTTCCGGAGGCAGCAGCGTGGGCGTCAAGGACGCCGCCTGTCGGATCATCGAATCCGAGGGCAAGCTCCTGCTCAACGGCATCGCCATCAAGCCCGGCAAGCCCACTATTCTGGGAAAAGCCGGGGAAAAACCCATCGTTGGCCTGCCGGGGCACCCCGTAGCCGCCTACTTTATCACAAAGCTGTTTGTGCAGCCCCTGCTGGGACGGCTCACCGGGCGGGATAGAACCGCCTACACCGTCACCGCCCGTGTCACGGAAAGCATCAGCGCCAACCACGGCCGGGCCCAGTACCACTGCTGCCGGCTGACCAAAAAGGACGGGCAGCTCTACGCCGTGCCCATCCGGGGCAAATCCGGCCTCATTACCACCTTAGCAGGCGCGGACGGCTATTTCTGTATCGACAGGGACTGCGAGGGCCTGCCCCGGAACGCGGAAATCCAGGTAACCATCACAGGGGGAGTGTAATACATATGGGATTTGAATATTTGACCAATGTGCCGCTGACGCAGGCGCGCAAGGAATATCTGACTTTTCTGCAAAGCCGTGGCTTTGCCTCCAAAACCGAACGCATCCCCGTTTGGAATAGCTGCGGCCGGGTCACCGCCCAGGCGGTCTATGCCCACATCTGCGCGCCCCACTACGCCGCCAGCGCCATGGATGGCGTGGCGGTGAATGCCAGGGATACCTTTGGCGCTACGGAGACGACCCCCGTGACCTTGATCCCGGCGCAATTTGTCGTGTTGGACACCGGCGACCCCATTCCCGAGGGCCGGGACGCGGTGATTATGGTGGAGGATATCGTGAAAGAGGAGGACGGCTCCATCACCATCCACGCCGCCGCCGCCCCCTGGCAGCACATCCGCCAGATCGGCGAGGACGTGTGCGCGGGGGAAATGATCCTGCCCAGCCACGTGACCGTCTCCCCCGCCGCCATCGGGGCCATGATCGCCGGTGGCGTGCTGGAAATCGAGGTCATCCGGAGGCCCTTGGTGGGCATTATTCCCACGGGAGATGAGATCATCCCGCCCTGCACTGACCCTAAGCCCGGGGACATTCTGGAATTCAACGGCTCCATTTTCTCCGCCATGGTACGCCAGTGGGGGGCCGAGGCGGTGGTATACCCCATCGTCCCCGACAAGTTTTCGGAAATCAAGGCCATGGTGGCCAAAGCCGCGGAAGAATGCGACCTGGTGATCCTAAACGCCGGTTCCTCCGCCGGACGGGAGGACTATTCCGCCAGGGTCATCCGGGAATTGGGAGAGGTGCTCTACCACGGCATCGCCATGAAGCCCGGTAAGCCCGCCATCTTAGGCTGCCGGGGCGATACGCCCATTCTGGGCGTCCCCGGCTATCCTGTGTCCGGCATCATCGTCATTGAGCAGCTGCTGAAGCCTCTGATCGACCACTGGCTGCAAGTGCCCGCGGCTCCCGCCCAGTATGCCAAGGCCACCTTGACCCGCCCTGTGGTGTCGGGTCTCAAATACGAAGAATTTGTCCGTGTCCGCATGGGCTGCGTGGGCGGTAAGCTGATGGCTTCCCCCTTGAGCCGGGGCAGCGGCGTGGTGTCCTCCTTCATGAAGGCCGACGGCATGTTGGAAGTACCCCAGGGACTGGAGGGTTACGAAGCCGGAGAAGAAGTGCAGGTGCGGCTCCTCAGCCCCAGATCGAAGCTGGAAAATACCCTGGTGGTCATCGGCAGCCACGATCCTCTGCTGGACGAGCTGGCGGATATGCTCCATCTGGATAACCCCGCGCTGTTCATGAGTTCCTCCCACGTGGGTTCCATGGGGGGAATTATGGCCATCCGCCGTGGAGAAGCCCACGCCGCCGGCTGCCACCTGCTGGATACCGCCGACGGCAGCTATAACCGTTCCTTTATCAAAAAGTATTTCCCCAAGGGCGGCGTTAGGCTTCTCTCCTGCGTAGGCCGTCAGCAGGGGCTGATGGTTGCCAAGGGCAACCCCCTGGGCATCCGGCGGTTTTTCGATATTGCCCAGCCTGGGTTGCGTTATGTAAACCGGCAAAAAGGCTCCGGCACCCGGATCCTCACGGACTACCTGTGTAAGCAGGAACATCTGGACACCGCCGCCGTCTATGGCTACGACCGGGAGGAGCTGACCCACACCTCCGTGGCCGCCCAGATCGTCAGCGGCAGCGCCGATGCCGGTATGGGCATCTACTCCGCGGCAAAGCTGTATGATCTGGACTTTATCCCCATCTGTATTGAAGAATACGATCTGCTCATCCCCGACCACGCCTGGGAGACGCCCATGGTGCGGCAGATGATCGCCACGCTGAAAAGCGACGCCTTCCGGGAGAAGATTCTCGCCATGGGCGGCTATACCGTGGATAAGCCCGGGGAAGTCATCCCCCTATGAAGCCGGTCGATGCGGCTGTCATCGGCGGCGGGATTTTGGGATGCTTTGCCGCCCGAAACCTGAGGCGGTGGAGCATTTCCACCGTGCTGCTGGAACAGGCGGAGGATGTGTGCACCGGCATCACCCGGGCAAACAGCGCCATCGTCTATCCGGGTTACGACAACAAGCCCGGCAGCCGGAAAGGGGAAATGACGGTGCGGGGCAACGCGGGCTTCGACACCCTCTGCCAAGAACTGGAGGTGCCGTTTAACCGCTGCGGCTCTGTGCTGGTGACCTATGACGGGGAAACCCTGCCACGGCTCTGGAAGAAATGGGAACAGGGCGTTCAAAACGGCGTTCCCGGCCTGCGGCTGCTCACCGGAGGCGAGGCAGAGGCCATGGAGCCGATGCTGAAGCCCGGCGTAAAAGCCGCACTGTACGCCCCCAGCACCGGTACGGTGAATCCCTGGCAGCTGGGCATTGCCGCCTTTGAAAATGCCGTAAAAAACGGGGCTATCCCCCTGCTGAAAACCGCCGTTACCGGGATGGAGAAAACCGAAAGCGGCTATCTGCTGAAAACCACCGGGGAGGACATCTTTTGCAAAGTGGTCGTAAACTGTGCCGGGTTATCTGCCGATCGGGTGCAGGAGCTGCTGTTTCCGCCCTCCGTCCGGCTCCACTGGGACGGGGCGGAGTATCTGGTTTTGGACAAGCAGGCGCAGAAGCCCGGACGGATCGTCTTTCATCAGGCCCAAAGCTGCGGCAAGGGCATTACCGCCATCCCCTGCGTGGAGGGCAATCTTCTGATCAGCGGGGTGCGCAAGCCCATTGCCGCGCCCTATGCCACCACGCCGGAGGGACTCCGGGCGCTGTATGCTCAAGCGATGGATCTGCTTCCTGGACTGGATCTGACCCAGGTCATCCGCTCCTTCGGCGCTGTGCGCCCCAATCCCTACCGGCAGACCGGGGAGAGCATCCACGATTTTTGTATCGAAAATCCCGCTCCCGGCTTTTTCAGTCTCATGGGCATCAAAACCCCAGGCCTCACCTGTGCCAATGAATTGGGCATGTATCTGGCGGAGCAGACCGCAGCCTACCTGGGGGCGGAACGCAATCCGGATTTCGATCCCCACCGGAACGCCATTCCCAAGACGGAGGATCCGGAAATCGTCTGCCAGTGCGAGGGAATCACCCGCAGCGAGATTCTGGAAGCCATCCGCCGGGGCGCTGCCACGGTGGACGGCGTGAAGCGCCGGGTTGGCAGCGGCATGGGCGCCTGCCAGGGCAGCCGGTGCAGCTTCGCCATCGAGGGGCTTTTGGAGGAGGTACGGCATGGAGCACTTTGATATCCTCGTGATCGGCGGCGGTGCGGCAGGCATCGCCGCCGCGAAAGCTGCCGTGGAGGCTGGCTGTCACAGCGTAGCCCTTGTGGATAGAAAGCCCGCGCTGGGCGGTGTGCTGCTGCAATGCGCCCACCGGGGGTTTGGCGCGGGGCTTACCGGAAGGGAATATGCGCAAACGCTTCTGCGGGACTTTCCCAAAGAGGTAAGGCTGTTTCTGGGTACAACGGTGCTATCTGTGGAGGAGACAAAAATCGCCCGCCTGTCCGGCGGACGAATCCTTTCCTTTGAGCAGCTGATCTATGCGGCGGGCTGCCGGGAGCTTCCCGTGGGCGCGCTGCCGATTGCCGGAACCCGGCCCAAAGGGGTCTACACAGCGGGACAGATGCAGGAAAGGATGAACCTTTCCGGCGTTCTTCCGAAGGGGCCGGTGGTTATTTTGGGCAGCGGGGATATCGGGCTGATCCTGGCGGCGCAGCTTGCCGCGCGGGATATTTCAGTTACGCTGGTGGAACAGAAGGATGCATGCGGAGGACTATCCAGAAACCGCCGCTGCCTGGAGGACTACCCCATCCGGCTGATCTGTTCCCAGACCATCGAAATCCTCCGGGGGGAAGACACGCTGGAAGGCTGCGTCTTGTCCGGCGGGGAGTATCTTCCCTGTAAAACGCTGCTGATTGCCGCGGGACTGCGCCCGGATCGGGCGCTGCTTGCGGATCTGGGAACCCAGCCTTGGCTGCATCTGTGCGGAAACTGCAATACCATTCATCCCATGGTGGAGGGCGTGACGGCAGAGGGAACCAAAGTGGGAATTGGGGCGGCGATTACCCTCCGGCGGAGAGAAAACGCAGAAGAAACGGCCGGTGAATGGATGCGACAGACCGTTCCTCCCCCGCAAAGCGTACCTGGATCTGGGGCAATGCCGGGATCCAGTGAGGCTCCGGCGCGGTGACGGCAATCCGACACTCGCCGAATACAAAGCCGCTCTCGTTCCGGGCAGAATCCGGCAGAGTTTGGAAGCATTCCGGAATGCGGCGCTGCTTAACCACCCAGATCTCCGTTTTTTGCAGGATATCCCCTCCGCCTCTAAGCCTTATTTCCCTCTTGCAATCCTTTGGCGAATATGCTATAATATCATCAAATGATCCGTCAATTTCCGTGGAAATGACAGATTCCATAGCTTGCAAAGCGGTGGACGAGCCTCTTTCCAAACACCCTACGATGGGCGCAGCCAGCTGTGCCGTTGTTGGTGCGGAAATTGGCTGGTCTTTTTCATTATTTAGGAGGAAACACAATGAAAAAGATTCTGTCCCTGCTGCTGGTCTGCGTGATGCTATTCGGTCTGGCCGCCTGCGGCGCAGCGGAAAAGCCGGCCCAAACCGGTGCCCCCACCCCCGCTCCCACAGAAGCGCCCACGGCGGCTCCCACGGAAGCCGCGTTGGTGGTGGATACCTGCATTCTGAAGGAAGCCGACGACAAGATGCGCAACACCTACACACTTCTCGCGGTGAACCCGGACGCTCCCTTCACCGATGCCGACGGAAACGCCGTCTCTGATGTCGCCGTGAATACCGCCGGTGCCGACGCGCTGATCCACTGGATGCTGAGCCAGGAGGCCCTGGACATGGCGGGAAATTACGGCGTTGCGGAATATGGCGAGCACCTGTTCTATGTGAAGGACGATGCCCCCGTTTACACCGGTGAAATCGCGCCTGCCACCGAGGAAACCAAAACCATTCGCCTGTCCACCACCACCTCCGTGAAGGACTCCGGCCTGCTGGACGATCTGCTGCCCGTATTTGAGTCCACCTACGGCTATACGGTGGAGGTTCAGTCCGCCGGTACCGGCAAGGCCATCAACGCCGCCAAGTTCGGCAACGCCGACTTGATTCTGGTGCACTCCAAGAGCCAGGAGGAGGCCTTCGTGGAAGCGGGCTTTGCCCGGGTCGTGGACGGCTTCGAGGCAGAGCGGATTTCCTTTATTTACAACTTCTTTGTCCTGTGCGGGCCTTCTGCCGACCCCGCCGGTGTTGCGGATTGCGACTCCGTTTTGGACGCCTTCGCGGCCATTGCCGAGGGCAAGTATCCCTTCATCTCCCGGGGCGACGCTTCCGGCACCCACACCAAGGAGCTGTCCCTGTGGCCGGAGGCGCTGGGCATCACCGCTGACGCCGCGTCCTTCGCGGACTATACCGACTGGTATATTTCCGCCAACGCGGGCATGGGCGCCTGCCTGGTGATGGCGGAGGAAATGGGAGCCTACATCCTCACCGACAAGGCAACCTTCCTGACCTTCGTCGCCAATGACGGCGTTATGGAATAAGCCTTGCTTTTCCATTGGCAGTAAGATAGAATGGATCCCGTGGGGAATGCCCCACGGGATTTTCCAAAGAAAGGGATGTTTCCATGGGCAGCGCGCTGCATAAGGCGATCGAACTGATTTTGTCGGCGGATGCCGAACTTCTGAATATTCTCAGTGTCACCGCCCGGATGAGCCTGCAAAGCTCTCTGCTTGCGCTGCTGCTGGGCGTCCCCCTTGGCATCTGGCTGGGGGCCTGCCGTTTCCCCGGCAGGGGCGTGCTGGTGGTGGCCAACCGAACCCTGATGGGTTTGCCGCCGGTGGTTTGCGGCTTGCTGTTTTATATGCTGTTTTCCGGTGTCGGCCCGTTCCGTCACATGAAGCTGCTGTTTACCGTGAAAATCATGGTCATGGCCCAGGTGGCGCTGATTACCCCCATTATCATCAGCAATATGGAGACCTATGTGGCAGGCATTGCCCCCGCTGTCCGGGAGACGGCGAAAGGCCTTGGCCTCAGCGGCTGGAAAACCTTTGCTCTGCTGTGCAACGAGTGCGTATACCAGATCATTTCCGTATATTTGCTGGCATTTGCCCGCTCCATCGCGGAGGTAGGCGCGGTGTCCATGGTAGGTGGCGCCATCGCGTGGAAAACCAACGTGATGACCACGGCCATTATGCAGTACACCAACCGGGGCAGCTTTTCTCTGGGCATCGCCCTGGGGATGATTTTGATGGCCACTTCCTTGCTCGTGAATATTGTCATTTCTCTGCTGCAAAGGAGGCTGAGCCGGTGAAGATGCAAGCGTTTTCCAAAACCTACGACAGCGTAAGGGTTCTCGATTTCCCGGGGATGGAGCTGCTGCCGGGGAAAATCTATGCCATCATAGGCGCCAATGGCAGCGGAAAGTCTACCTATGGGAAAATTCTGGCGGGAGTGCTGCCTGCCGACCAGCGGGGCAGGCCTTTGGGCGGAATGTCCGTTGGCTATCTTCCCCAGAAGCCCTATGGCTTCCGAATGTCCGTGAAGCAGAATATCCTGCTGAACGGCGGGGAGGAGGCCGAGGCCGTTTCTTTGATGGAGGCGCTGCAAATCCGTCATCTGGAGAAGAAACGGGCCGACCGGCTGTCCGGAGGAGAAACCGCCCGGATGGCGCTGGCGCGGCTGATGATGGGGCGGTATGATGTGGTGATTCTGGATGAGCCCACCGCGGCCATGGATATGGAGACCACCTCTGCCGCAGAAGACTTGATTCTGAAATACACGCAGAAAACCGGGTGCGCGCTGATTTGGGTGACCCATTCTCTCCAGCAGGCAAGGCGGGTAGCCGATGAAGCGCTCTATTTCCACAAGGGAAGCCTTCTGGAGTCCGGCAGTGCGTCGGAGCTGCTGTATCATCCCACGCAGCCGGAAACCAAGCAGTTTCTGGAATTCTATGGAAATTGAGGGCACATGGCGCAGCGCGTTCCCCAGGCGCTTGCGAATGGCGCCTGCGGGGTTGCCCTGCCATAGGGCGGGCTTCACATGTCCGGCAGCGGCGGCCTTTGTTTTCTGGATAGGTTTGGTACGGGCGTTCTTATCGGAGAGACTCTCCCACGGGCTAAAAACAGTCCACCGGACTGTTTTTACGGCAGCTTACGCTGCCGCCGCCCTTTCGAGTCCCACCCGGCAAATCAAAAACGGGGCTGTTAAATAACCCCTAAGAAAACGAGCGGATCCTCTCCCTGGTGG